>DATIVQ010000082.1:0-10075 GCA_035465735.1 Rudaea sp. | reverse complement strand
CTGGCAATTGCTCGCCCTGGCGCTGCTCGTCGGCGTGCTGCTGTGGCTGCTCGCGCCGGTGCTGACGCCGTTCGCGATCGCGGCGATGTTCGCCTACTTGTTCGATCCGGTGGTCGCGCGCCTGCAACGCTGGCGACTGGGACGCGGAACGGCGGTCGGCATCGTGTTCCTGGTATTGACGGCGCTGTTGATCCTGGTCCTGCTGTGGTTGGTCCCGTACCTGCAGCACCAGGTGGCCACCCTGATCCGACGCCTGCCGGACTGGATCGATTGGGTGCAGACCGACGCCGTACCTTGGCTCAATGCGAAGCTCGACCTCGAGCTCGAGTCGCCCGACGC
Source organism: Rudaea sp. (assembly GCA_035465735.1). Classification (GTDB taxonomy): domain Bacteria; phylum Pseudomonadota; class Gammaproteobacteria; order Xanthomonadales; family Rhodanobacteraceae; genus Rudaea. The sequence continues at coordinate 9,736 of DATIVQ010000082.1, read as the reverse complement.
GCAGCAACTGGCGGCTGTCCTGCAGCAGCACTGGAAGGAAGCCGGCGGACTGGCTGCCGCGGTGCTGGCCCGGGTTTCTAGGTCCGGATTCGCCCTGGTAACGTGGGGCGTGCACGTGCTGGTCGTGCCGGTTGCTTTCTACTACCTGCTGCGCGACTGGCGCGGCATGATCGCGCGCATCCACGACCTGCTGCCGCGCTCGATTGAGCCGGTTGCGGTACGCCTGGCGCGCGAATCCGACGAAACCCTGGGCGGATTCCTGCGCGGGCAGTTGTCGGTGATGATCGTGCTCGTCGTGATGTACGCCATCGGCTTGTTCGCGATCGGCCTGGACGTCGGCCCGTTGATCGGCATCATCGCCGGCCTGATCAGCTTCGTGCCGTACCTCGGCGCCATCACCGGCGTGCTGATGGGCATGATCGCGGCGTTTGCGCAATTCCATGACTGGATCCATGCGCTCGGCGTGCTGATTGTGTTTGGCGTCGGCCATGTCATCGAAGGTTACGTGCTGGTGCCGCGCCTGGTCGGCGAGAAAATCGGTCTGCATCCGCTGGCGGTGATATTCGCCATCCTGGCCGGTGGCGAACTGTTCGGCTTCCTCGGCGTGCTGCTGGCCTTGCCGATTGCTTCGGTAGCGATGGTGGTGCTGCGCTATCTGCACGAACGCTACCGCGCCAGCGCGCTTTACGGCAGTAGTCGCGAACCCGCCATCGTCGTGCCCGGAAATGCCGCGGGCGAAACGCAGACGCCCGCGAAAGGTCCATGAACGCACAATTGCCGTTGCTGTTGCGCTGGCCGGTACAGCAGCGTTTCGAGACGTTCGTGCCCGGCGCCAATGCGCCGGCGCTTGCCTTGGCGCGCGAGGCGGCGATCGCGGATGCGGCGCCGTGGCTTTTCGTGAGCGGCCCTTCCGGCAGCGGCAAGACGCATCTGCTGCTGGCCGCCTGCGCTGCCGCCACTGCCGCCGGCCGCAGCGCGCAGTTTCTGCCGTTGAGCAGCTTGGGCGGCGACCGCGCCGGGGCGATCCGCGCGCTTGGTGGCAGCGATCTGCTCGCGCTCGACGACGTGCACGCGATCGCCGGCGACGCAGCCGCCGAACACGCCCTGTTCGACCTGTACAATCGCTGCAAAATGGAAAAATCCACTTTGTTGTTTTCCGCAGTCGTCGCGCCGGCGCAGGTCGGCATCACCTTGCCGGACCTGGTGTCGCGGCTGTCCGCATGCGCCCAAGTGCGCCTGGTACCGCTCGACGATGGGGAGCGCCGCAATTGGTTGCGTGCCCGCGCCCAGACGCGCGGCCTGATCCTCGACGACGCCGTGCTCGACTGGCTGTTCGCGCACCATGCGCGCGATCTGTCCAGCCTGGCGGACTTGCTCGAACGCATGGACCGCGCCACTCTGGCCGCGCAGCGGCGCGTCACCGTACCGTTCCTGCGCGGCTTATTGGGAGCGTAAACGCGCGTCGAGCTCGGCGAGCCGTTGCGGTGTGCCCACGTCCGTCCATGCGCCGCGATAATGTTCGCCGGACACCTTGCTCGTGCGCATGGCGGCGCGCAGGACCGGCACGATGCCGAATTTTCCCGGCGCCTGCCCCGCCAGCAATTCCGGGCGATACACGCCGATGCCGGCGAAGGTCAGGCGCGGCTCGGGTTCGTCGTGGAGCAGGCCGTCGCGCAGGACGAAATCCCCTTGCGGATGCTGCGGCGGATTGTCGACCACGATCAGGTGCGCCAGTCCGTGCGGCGTCTGCGGCAAGGCGGAAAAGTCGAAATCCGTGAAAATGTCGCCATTGACCGCGATGAACGGAGCGTCGCCGAGCAGGGGCAGGGCGCGCAGCATGCCGCCGCCGGTTTCCAGCGGCTCGGGACCTTCGTACGAGTAGCGGATGCGCAAGTCCCAGCGTCTGCCGTCGCCGAGTGTGCTGGGAAATTGCCCGGCCAGATGCGAGGTGTTGATCATGACCTCGCGCACGCCCGCACGCGCGAGCGCTTGCAGATGCCATTCGATCAGGCGCCTGGCACCGGCCTGCAACAGCGGTTTGGGCGTCGCGTCGGTGAGCGGACGCATGCGTTCGCCGCGGCCCGCCGCGAAGATCAGCGCGTGCATCACGCTGTCGCCGCTTCCGCGCGCGGCCGGGTGAGGTCGCGCCCCTGCACGGCGCCTTCGAGCAGGTTCGCGAACGCGGCCAACTCGGGATAACGCCGCGCCACGCCGAGGAAGTAGTGCCAGACCATGGGCAGGTCGTGCAGGTATTGCTCCTTGCCGTCGCGGTACCAGAGCCGGCAGAAGATGCCGAGTACCTTGACGTGGCGCTGCACGCCGATCAGGTCGAACCAGCGCCGGAACACGGTATGGTCCACGCTAGCGCCGAGCAGCCCGGTGTGGCGCAGGTTCAGGCGGTGGCGTTCCATCCACGCGTCCACGCGTGCCTCGTCCCAGGCGATGTAGCAGTCGCGCAGCAGCGAAACCAGGTCGTAGGCGATGGGCCCGGCGACGGCATCCTGGAAGTCGATCACGCCCGGCGAGTTGGCAGCCGTGACCAGCAGGTTGCGGCTGTGGTAGTCGCGATGCACGAAGGCGCGCGGCTGCTCCAGCGCGGCATGCACGAGGAAGGTGAACGCCGCTTCGATCACGTCCCATTCCGCGCAGCTGGGCGTGATTCCCAGGTGGCGGTGCAGGAACCATTCCGGCAGCAGTTCCATTTCCGCGACGAGCCGCGCGCGGTCGTATGGCGGCAGGCCTGCCGTGTCGGCGCGCGCCTGCATGCGCGCAAGCGCGTCGAGGGCGTCGGCGTACAGCGCATCGGCGCTGGCGTCGTTCAATTCCGGCAGGTAGGTGCGTGTGCCAAGGTCTTCCATCAGTACGAAGCCAAGCCTGTCGTCGCTCGCGAGGATTTCCGGCGCATGCACGCCGGCCGTGCGCAAGCGCGCGGCGATGTCGAGCCAGGCCGCGATCGGCTCCTTGTCCGGCGGCGCGTCCATCAGGATCAGGTCCGACCCGCCTGCGGTCACGCGCCAGTAGCTGCGGAAACTGGCATCGGCCGAGGCGGGTTGGACGGCCGGGGCAGCCTCGCGCAGGTGCGCATTCACGAAGGCGAGGCGCTGCGCGGTTCTATCTATGGAATTCATCGGCATTAGCTTAACCGCTCGCGCACCCTTGCGTCGGCACGCCGGCGCCGCCATCATGCCCGGCCTTACGTTTGGGAACGTCGCATGCCGGCCCTGTCCACGCTCGACCGTCTGGAGGCGGAGAGCATCCACATCCTGCGCGAAGTCGCGGCCGCGTTCGAGCGGCCGGTGCTTCTGTATTCAGTCGGCAAGGATTCCTCCGTGCTGCTGCACCTGCTGCTCAAGGCGTTCCGCCCGGCCAAGCCGCCGATGCCGATGCTGCACGTGGACACGACCTGGAAATTCCGCGAGATGATCGAATTCCGCGACCGCCGCGCGGCGGAAACCGGCGTTGACCTGATCGTGCACATCAACCAGGACGGCGTGCGCGAAGGCGTCGGTCCCTTCACCCACGGCGCCAGCCTGCACACCGAGATCATGAAGACGCAGGCGCTCAAGCAGGCGCTGGACAAATACAAGTTCGACGCCGCGATCGGCGGCGCGCGCCGCGACGAGGAAAAATCGCGCGCCAAGGAGCGCGTGTTCTCGTTCCGCGACGCACAGCACCGCTGGGAGCCGCGCCGCCAGCGCCCGGAATTGTGGAACGTCTACAACACCCGCGTGCGCAAGGGCGAATCGGTGCGCGTGTTCCCGCTGTCGAACTGGACCGAGCTCGACGTGTGGCGCTACATCGAACGCGAGAACATTCCCGTGGTGCCGCTGTATTTCGCCGCGATGCGCCCGGTGGTCGAACGCGATGGCCTCATCATCCTGCGCGACGACGAGCGCATGGCGCTGGCGGCGGGAGAAAAGGTGCGGATGGAGAGAGTGCGTTTCCGCACCCTGGGCTGTTATCCGCTGACCGGCGCGGTGCGCTCGACCGCGGCGAACCTCGATGAGATCATCGAGGAAATGCGCGACTCGCACACGACCGAACGACAGGGCCGCGCAATCGATCACGATCCGGCGTCGAGCATGGAAGCGAAAAAACGGCAGGGCTACTTCTGATGGCCAACGCAACCACATCCGACCAGTTGCGTTTCATTACCTGCGGCAGTGTCGATGACGGCAAGAGCACGCTGCTCGGGCGTCTGCTCAGCGACGCTGGGCTGCTGCGCGACGACGAGCGCGCAGCGCTCGGCGATCCCCCGGACTTCTCGCGCCTGCTTGATGGCCTCGCGCTCGAGCGCGAGCAGGGCATCACCATCGACGTCGCCTATCGCTACTTCAGCACGGCCCGGCGCGATTTCATCGTTGCCGACTGCCCCGGCCACGCCCAGTACACGCGCAACATGGCCACCGGCGCTTCGACTGCTTCGCTCGCCCTGGTATTGGTCGACGCGCGCAAGGGTGTGCTCACGCAGACGCGCCGGCACAGCTACATCTGCGCCTTGCTCGGCATCCGCCGGGTGGTGCTGGCAGTGAACAAGATGGACGTCGCCGGCTTCGACGAGGCCGTATTCAAGAACATCGAACGCGAGTACCGCGATCTCGCCGCCAAGCTCGGCATCGAATCCGTGACTGCGATTGCGTTGTCGGCCCTGGAAGGCGACAACCTCGTGCAGCGCTCGCCGCGCATGCCGTGGTATCGCGGACCAACCCTGCTCGAATACCTGGAGCAAGTTCCGGCGCAGTCCGATGCCGATGCTGCGCCGATGCGCCTGCCGGTGCAGTGGGTCAATCGCCATGGCCAGGATTTCCGCGGTTACGCGGGCAATCTCGTCTCCGGTCGCGTCGCGGTTGGCGATGCCGTGGTCGCGCTGCCCTCGGCGCGGCACACGCGCGTGGCGCGTGTGTTCGATGGCGACAAGGATGTGCAAGGCGCAGTCGCCGGCCAGGCCATTACCCTGACGCTGGACGACGAGATCGACATCGCGCGCGGCGACGTGATCGCCGCCACGCACGATGCGCCCGAAGTCGCCGACCAGTTCGCCGCGCACATCCTGTGGATGGACGAGGCGCCGCTCATGCCGGGGCGCCTGTATTTCCTGCAACTCGGCCCGGCCTCGGCGGTCGCGCGCGTCACCGCGATCCGCCACCGCATCGACGTGGATACGCAAGAATCCATGCCGGCGACGCGGCTGGAGATGAACGAAGTCGGCTACGTGCACCTGAGCCTGGACCACGCCGTCGCCTTCGAGCCGTACGCGAAGAACCGCGCGCTCGGCGGATTCGTGTTGATTGACCGCCAGAGTCTGGCCACCGCTGCCTGTGGCACGCTCGACTTCGCCCTGCGCCGCGCCGCCAACATCCATTGGCAGGCGCTGACGCTTGATCGCGCCGCGCGCTCGGCGAGTTTGCAGCAACACGCGCGCTGCCTGTGGTTCACGGGCCTGTCCGGCGCCGGCAAGTCGACCATCGCCAACCAGGTCGAGCAGCGCCTGCACGCACTCGGCCGCCACACCTACCTGCTCGACGGCGACAACGTGCGCCATGGCCTCAACCGCGACCTCGGCTTCACCGCCGAGGACCGCGTGGAAAACATCCGCCGCGTCGCCGAAGTCGCGCGATTGATGGTCGATGCGGGCCTGATCGTGCTGGTCAGCTTCATCTCGCCGTTCCGCGACGAGCGGCGCATGGCGCGCGACCTGTTCGGCCCCGGCGACTTCGCCGAAGTCTACGTCGATGCGCCGTTGGAGCTGTGCGAGCAGCGCGATCCGAAGGGGCTCTACGCCAAGGCGCGCGCCGGCGAGTTGCGCAACTTCACCGGCGTGGATTCGCCCTACGAGCCGCCGCTCGATCCCGAGCTGCACCTGCGCACGGAAAGGGAATCCGTCGATGCGCTGGCGCGCCGCGTCGTGGAATTCCTCGAACGCGCCTGATCACCGGCTCGTCCGGCGGCCGGTACTTCGAGCAACCGCGCCGGGCAAGGATTGACGATGGTCAATGTCGGGCTGGTTGCCGCTGCTACCATGCCCGTGACGGGTTTTCGCGGAGATCACCATGGCGCGACTGACAGGCAAGGTGGCAATCGTCACCGGCGCGGCGATGGGCATCGGACGCGCATGCGCCGAGCGCATGGCACAGGAGGGCGCGCATGTCGCCGTCGTCGACATGCAGGGCGAAGCGGGCGAAGCCGTTGCCGCCGGCATCCGCCAGCGCGGCGGAAAAGCCCGCTATTTCACCTGCGACGTGAGCAGCGAGGCCGCCGTGCAGGCGCTCATGCTGCAGGTCGCGGATGCCTTCGGCCGCATCGACATCCTGGTCAACAACGCCGGTATCTCCGGCATCGACAAGCCGACGCATGAAGTGACCGAGGCCGAATGGGATCGCGTGCAGGCGGTCAACGTGAAAGGGCCGTTCTTCTGCACCAAGCACGCGATCGCCCACCTGCGCCGCGCCGGCGGCGGCAGCATCATCAACCTGTCGTCGATCTACGGCCTGGTCGGCGCGCCGGACGTGCCGCCCTACCACGCCTCGAAGGGCGCGCTGCGCCTGATGACGAAAACCGACGCGATGATCTACGCCGCCGACAAGATCCGCGTCAACTCCATCCATCCCGGTTTCATCTGGACGCCGATGGTGGACAACTTCATCGGCCACGAGGGCGACGTCGAAGCGCGCAAACGCAACGTCGGCGCGCTGCATCCGCTCGGGCACATGGGCGAACCGGACGACATCGCCTGGGGCGTCGTGTACCTGGCCTCGGACGAGGCGCGTTTCGTCACCGGCGCGGAATTGGTGATCGACGGCGGTTACACGGCGCGGTAGCGAAAAATCAGCCGAGCTCGAACGCCTGCAGGTGTTCGGGCACGTGCACCGTCCAGCGCAGCCCGCGCTCGATGCGCTGGCGCAGGGTGTCGGCCGCGACGGGTTCGCCGTGCGTCACGAATGCCGTGCGTGGTGCCCGGCGGAAACCGCCGAGCCATTGCATGATCTCGTTCGCGTCGGCGTGCGCCGACAGCGACGACAACGCCGCCACTTCGGCGCGCACCGGGACGTCTTGGCCGTGGATGCGGATTTCCCGTGCGCCGCCGAGCATGGCCGCACCGCGCGTGCCGGCTGCCTGATAACCGGAAAAAAGGATCGTGTTGCGCGGCTCAGGAGCGAACGCTTTCAGGTGATGGATGACGCGGCCGCCGGTGGCCATGCCGCTCGCGGCGACGACGATCATCGGCTTGCGCACGGTGTTGAGACGCTTGGATTGTTCCACCGAGGTAACGAATGAAGCCGCTCGGCACATCGCGGCGCATTCGCTTTTCGGCAGGCGCAATTCGCTGGCGAAACGCTCGTACAGCGCCGTCACGTCGGTGGCCATGGGGCTGTTCAGGAATACGGGAAGCTGCGCCGGAATCCGACCCAGTGCCTTGAGCCGGTGGATGCAATACAGGAGGGTTTGCGTACGTCCGACCGCGAACGCCGGCACGATGACCACACCGCCGCGATTGACGGTGCGCAGGATGATGTCCGCGAGCTCGTCGAGCGCATCGGCGCTCGGGTGTGTGCGATCGCCGTAGGTGGATTCGACGACGAGGTAGTCGGCATCGACCACTGGCGCCGGCGGATTCATGATGGCGTCGTGCGGCCGGCCCAGGTCGCCGGAAAAGACCAGCTTGCCGGCTGCGCCGGTCAGCGTGGCACAGGCCGCGCCGAGGATGTGACCGGCGGGCGTGAACCGGCCCTGCAGTCCCGGGCCAATGGCGAAATCCTGGCCGAAATCCACCGTGCGCAGCTGGCGCAGGCAGCGCACGGCGTCGGCTTCCGTATACAGCGGCAATGCCGGATGGTGTTTGGAGAAACCGCCTCGATTGGCGTATTCGGTGTCTTCTTCCTGGATGTGTCCGCTGTCGGGCAGCAGGATCTTGCACAGTTCCGCGGTCGCCGGCGTGCAATAGACCGGTCCGGTGAAGCCGCGCTTGACGAGCAGGGGCAGGTAGCCGCTGTGGTCCAAGTGCGCGTGCGTGAGTACCACCGCGGAAATCGACGCCGCCTCGAACGGCAGGTCGGCCCAGTTGCGCAAACGCAGGTTCTTCAGGCCCTGGAACAGGCCGCAATCCACGAGAAGGCGGTTGCGCGCGTCCGTGACGAGGTACTTCGAACCGGTGACCGTTCCGGCGGCGCCGAGGAACTGGAGTTTCATGTCGGTCGGTTTCCGGTCGATGCTCGGGATAGTCTACCGGCTTTGCCGGCACGCGCGCGGCCGCGCCGGGATTGTGCCGGATGATTTCATGCCGGGGCGCGGAAGGGATTGATCGGGGTCAATGAGCGCGGTGGCCGACGCGCGTATGTTTGCGCCATGGATTTTTCGGAAACCTACTTGCAGATATTCGCGCTGGTCCTGGCCGTGCTGATGGGCGCGATTGCCCTCGCCAACTGGCTGAACCGGCGCCACGGCGGATTCCTCAAGGGCTGGGCCGGCATGGTGTTCATCGCGGTGTGCTGGATCGCCGCGCTGGTGTTCATCGCGCTGCGGGCGCGCGGCTGAAGCGTCGTTTGGTCGCGCGGGCGCCAGCAGGGGACCGGCGCATGGTCTAATCAGTACCGATTTGGTACACTTTAGCGGTCGCCACCCGGGCAAGGCCCATGCTCCGCGTCAGCAAGCTCACCGATTACGCCACCGAAGTGATGGCCGTGCTCGCCGCGGCGCCGGGGCGCGTGCACAACGCGCAGGAGCTCGCCGAGCGCGCGCGCCTGGAGGCGCCGACCGTGAGCAAGCTGCTCAAGCAGCTCGCGCAGGCGGGCCTGGTCGAATCGTTCCGCGGCGTCAACGGCGGTTATCGCCTCGCGCGCGAACCTGCGCAGATCAGCATCGCCGACATCGTCACCGCGATGGAAGGCCCGATCGGCATGACCGAGTGCAGTGCGCAGGCCGGGCTGTGCGACCATGAATCGCATTGCGGCGTACGCGTGAACTGGCAGCGCATCAACGATGCAATCGCCGGCGCGCTCGCCGGCGTGAGCTTGGCCGACATGCTGAAGACCCCGCCGCGCCGCCGCCTGGCCCCGATTCCGCTGCGCGTGGCGAGTGTCTGAAGGATTCCTCATGGCCGTCGAACGCAAGGAAATCGAAACTGCTCTGAACCGCCGCTACGAGGCCGGTTTCGTCACCGACATCGAAAGCGAAAGCCTGCCGCCCGGGCTCGATGAGGACATCGTGCGCGCGATCTCTCAGCGCAAGGAAGAACCCGGCTGGATGACGGATTGGCGCCTCAAGGCCTATCGGCACTGGCTGACGATGACGCCTCCGCAGTGGGCGAAGCTGAAGATCGCGCCCATCGATTTCCAGGCGATCAGTTATTTTTCGCGGCCGAAGAACCAGCCCAAGTCGTTGGCCGAAGTCGATCCGAAACTGCTGGAAACCTACGACAAGCTTGGCGTACCGCTGCACGAGCGCGCCAAGCTCGCCGGCGTCGCGGTCGATGTGGTGTTCGATTCGGTCTCGGTCCACACCACGGTGCACCAGCAACTGGCCGACGTAGGCATCATCTTTTGCTCCATGTCGACGGCCATCAAGGAACATCCCGAGCTGGTGCAAAAGTACCTCGGCACGGTGGTGCCGCAGGGCGACAATTATTTCGCGGCGCTGAACTCGGCGGTGTTTTCCGACGGCAGCTTCGTGTTCATTCCGAAAGGCGTGCGCTGCCCGATGGAGCTGAGCACGTATTTCCGCATCAATGCCGGCCACACCG
>DATIVQ010000081.1:0-5170 GCA_035465735.1 Rudaea sp. | reverse complement strand
GTGAACGTCAGGTTCGCGTTGGCGGTCACGGTGAACGTGGTCGCCTGCACCGCCGCGCCCGGAAGGTGGAACAAGGCCGCCGCAAACAATAGTTTCAACATCGCAGTTCTCCGCATCATGGCACGCTACCGGCAACGCGCGGAACGCCGCGCACGTAGACAATCTGCCATCCGCGCCGCATTGATGGTACCAACCAAAGTCGGTAACGCCCACCCTTCCGTGGTCGGTGCCGTACACTGTGCGCCAGGCCGCCGGCGTTCGGCGGGCAAGGCGGGCGGAATGGCCAAGCTCTATTTCTATTATTCGGCAATGAATGCCGGAAAAACCACGACTTTGTTGCAAAGTGCGCACAATTACCGCGAACGCGGCATGCGCACGCTGATCCTGACTCCGCAACTCGACGATCGCCACGGTCGCGGCGTGGTCGCCTCGCGCATCGGCCTGAAGGCGCGCGGGCGCACGTTCGTGCGCGACGATGACCTGCTCGACCGCGTGCGCGAGGACATCGCCGCGAACGGCGCACTGCATTGCGTACTCGTGGACGAGGCGCAGTTCCTGAACCGCGCGCAGGTGTGGCAGCTGTCCGATGTCGTCGACAAGCTGCGCATCCCCGTGCTCGCCTACGGCCTGCGCACGGATTTCCGCGGCGAGCCGTTCGAGGGCAGCCAGTACCTGCTCGCCTGGGCAGACGAGATGCAGGAGATCAAGACCATCTGCCACACCGGCAAAAAGGCGACCATGGTCGTGCGCGTGGACGACAGGGGTCGCGCGGTCACCGACGGCCCGCAGGTGGAGATCGGCGGCAACGAGCGCTACGTGTCGGTCAGCCGCGCCGAGTTCAAGAAGATCGTACGCGGCGAAGGCCGCATCGAGCTGCACCAGCCCGCGTTGCCGCTGGGCGACAAGAAAAACTGAACCTCAGCGCTGGCATGTTGCGCAGTAAAACGTGCTGCGCTGCCCCAGCATGATCGAGCGCACCGGCCTGGCGCAGACCCTGCACGCCTCGCCGGCGCGGCCGTAGACGAACAATTCCTGCTCGAAGTAGCCCGGCATGCCGTCGGGATTGATGAAATCGCGCAGGGTCGTGCCTCCACGCGTGATTGCGTAGGCGAGAATCCGCCGCACTTCGTCCGCGAGCCGCGCGTAACGCATCCGCGATATCGAACCGGCCGCACGGTTGGGATGGATACCGGCGGCGAACAGCGCCTCGGCGGCGTAGATGTTGCCGACGCCGACGACGACATGCTGGTCCATCAGGAAGGTCTTCACCGGCGCACGGCGTCCGCGCGCGGCATGCCACAGGTAATCACCATCGAAATCCGCGCCCAGCGGCTCGGGTCCGAGGTCGGCCAGCAGCGGATGCGTCGCGCCGGGCTTTTGCCAGAGCAGGCAGCCGAAGCGGCGCGGATCGGTGTAGCGCAGGATGCGGCCCGACGACAGCCGCCAATCGACATGATCGTGCGGGCCGGGCGGCGCCTCCGCCGGCAAGATGCGCAGCGAGCCGGACATGCCCAGGTGCAGCAGCGCGCTGCCGGCTTCGGTATGCGCCAGAATATACTTTGCGCGCCTTTCCACATTTTCGATCTTTTGCCCCGTTAACACGCGGCGCAGCGACTGCGGGATCGGCCAGCGCAGGCGCGCCTGGCGCACGATCAGCTCGACGACACGCCGGCCGATGAGATGCGGGCCGATGCCGCGGACCGTGGTTTCGACTTCGGGAAGTTCTGGCATGGTTATTTCGCTGCCCCGGGATCGAGCAATTCGCTCTCCGGCGACTCCAGCAAGCGCGCACTGAAGCGGTCCGGCACGCGTGACAGTTCATTGCCGACGCGCACGTAGCGGTCGTGATCGATGGGGTCTTCGCCGCCGATGTCGATGCACGTGGCATCGGCAATGACGGTGATCTGCGGCGGATCCAGGCCAAGTTTGGCCGCGTCGTACCCGGCCAGCGGCGCACGCGTGCGCACCGGCGCACGCAGCACCGCAAGCAGGCGTCGTACCGCCTCGGGATTCGCCGGCGCGGCAAGCGGTTCGCGCATTTGCCAGGCGCCATCGATACGCTCGAACACGCGCGGGGTGCAGGACTGGCAGCGGATTTCCAGATGCGTCACCCGCGCCGGATCCTGCGCGGTCAGCGGCTGCGGCATGCGTGCGCGCTCGCGCGCGAGTTCGGCGAAAACCGCCGCGCCCAGAACGACCGCGGCGACGGCGAGAATCAGCAGGCTGCGTGTGGATTTGCGCATGTCACGCCCGGCGTCGGCGCCACCAGATCGCGCCGCCGATAATCGCCAGCAACAGCGGCAAACCAGCGAGGAAGCCCAGGCCGATGACGCCTAGTGCGGTTTGCGACAGGCGCAGCTGGCGGTCCGGCGCGCCCTTGTCGGGAATGTCGATCAGGGCATCGTCCTGCAGCAGCCAGTCGAACACGCGCTGGCCGAATTCACGATTGCCGCCGTTGCCGAGAAACGCATTGGAGAGGAAATCGCCGTCGCCGATCACTGCCACGCGCTGTTCGCGCCTGGCCGGACTTGGTGAAAGTCGGCTCAGCGCGAAACCGATATCGAGCGGACCCGGAAGCTCGCCCTTGTCCGCGTCGTAGCTGATCGAGGTCGTGTCGCCCTGCTGCGGAACCGGCCCGATCCGCGTCCACGATTTCGCACTGGTGCGCAGCAGGGACTGCACTTTCCAGTCCGACCCGTCGACCACGCCGATTGCGACGGCCTGCGGGAACAGCGTGGTCAACGTGAAATCGCGTGTGACGGGGCCCGACGGATACTTCGAGATTGCGACGAAACTCGGATCGCCGATGCCGAATGCCGCGCCCGCGCCATCGACCACGGTGCCGTCGAGCACGCGCAAGGACAGCGCCTTGGCGAGATCGTCCAGCCCGGCGCCAGCGCCCGGATCGGTCAGCCACAGGAAGTTGCCGCCGCGCGCGAGGTAATCGCCGATCTCGGCCGCCACCGGCGTGGCGAGCGGGACCTGGGGGCTCGCCAGCACGAGTAGGTCCACATTCTGCGGGATGTGCATGCCCGCGGTGAGCGCAAGCTCCAGCGTGCGAACGCCCTGCGCCGCCAGCAGCGCGCCGAAGTTGCCCAGGTCCGCGTTCGCCTTGCCGTCGGGTTTGCGTTCACCATCGCCGGACAGGAATGCGACGAGGCGCGTGCGCGTGCGCGCCAACCGCACCAGGGCGTTGTCGAACTCACGCTCGGTCAGCACCTTGAGCTGTTCGTTGCGATCCTTGTAAGTGACCACCATTTCGCCATCGATCGTGATGCCGGCGGCGCGCGTGGCGGCAGGGTCGGCGTCCGGATCGACGAAGCGCAGCGAAATGTCGGACTTGATGTGCTGGTAGCGCGCGAGAAAATCGGCAATGGCGGCGCGCAACTGCGCGTCCTGCCCGGCGTAGGAAACGATGGACACGGGCGCGTCGAGACGATGCAGCAATTCCACCGTGCGCGTGTCCAGGCTCGAACGCTGCGCGTAGCTGAAATCGCGCTGCCAGCCGAAACGCGTGGACAGGAACGCCACGCACAGCGCAGCCGCTGCGAGCAGTATGGTGAAGACGATGTCGGCCAGGCGCGCGCGCATATTCAGCCGGCCTCCCGTTCCGCATCGAGACGGCGCGCGGCCAACGTCAGCGCCACCGCAACGATCAACGCGAAGTAGACGACATCCACCGTGGCCACAATGCCGCGCAGGAAAGGCTCCAGATGCGTCGGCAAGGCGAGGTAATTGATGAAATCGCTGCTCACGCCTTCGTGGCGCGCGCCGGCATCGAGCATCCACAGGACGAGGTTCAGCGCCAGCGCGACAATGGCAGCCACAACTACTTGCCGCGTGAAACTCGATGCAGCGATGGCGATGGCGGTCAGCGCCGCGGCGAACAGGATCAAGCCCAGCAGGCCGGTGCACAGACGGCCCCAGTCCGGGTGCGTGCCGATGGCGAGGCTCGCCGGCATCGCCACGGCGAGCACGACGAGCACGGCAAAAAACCCGCACAAGGCGATGAACTTGCCCAGCACGATGCGCGTGGCGCCGATGCCGGAGGATTGCAACAACGCCAGCGTGCCGGACTGGCGCTCACCCGCTATGGCGCGCATGCCGAGCAATGGCGCGACAATGAGCAGGACGCTCGCGACCGCGCGCAGCAGCGGCAGAGCCACGAGGTCGGTCATGCCCGGCGCCGACGGAAGGCCGGCGAGCTTGGGGCTGAGGCCGAGGAAGCCCTGCAAGGTCAGCAGGAAAAAATACGCGAGCACGGCGAGCGTCGCGGCCAGCAGCGCCCAAGCCAGGGGTTGTGCGAACAGGCGCCGCCATTCGTTGCGGGCAATCACGCGGCTCATGCGGCAGCCTGCGCGTCGTCGCCGATGGCGATGCGGAAGAAAACCTTCTCCAGCGACGTGCCGTGCGCGTTGTCACCGGCCAGGTCGGCGACCGCGCCGTCGTGGCGCAGGCGGCCGCCGTGCAGGATCGCCACGCGCGTGCAGCAGGCGGTGACATCGTGCAGCAGGTGCGTGGACAGGATCACCGCACGCTCGCGACCGAGTTCGCGCACGAGTTCGCGGATCGACGCCGCCTGCACGGGATCGAGACCCGAGGCCGGCTCGTCGAGCACGATCAGGTCCGGATCGTGGACGATGGCTTGCGCAATGCCAGTACGCTGCGTATAGCCTTTGGAGAGGTTGCCGCACAGGCGCCGGCCCACCTCGCCCAGTCCGCAGCGCTCGATCGCGCGATCAACGGCCTTGCGCGCATCCGCTGCGCGCAGACCGTGCAGGCGCGCGCAGAACATGAGGTACTCGTCGACGCGCAATTCGGCGTAGAGGGGCGGGGTTTCCGGCAGATAACCCAGCCGCCGCGCCAAGTCGGGTTCCTCGTGCAAGTCGCGCCCGTCGAACAGGACGCGCCCCGCACTCGGCGCGAGCACGCCGGCGATCATGCGCAAGGTGGTGGACTTGCCCGCGCCATTGACGCCGAGCAGGCCGAGCACGCAGCCAAGATCGAGCGCGAGGGTCACGCCGTCGATGATGGTGCGACCGGCCATGCGCCGCGTCGCCCCCTGCAGTTGCAGGATCGGCGTTGCCGACATCGCGTCAGATTTCCTCGACGCCGGTTTTTTTGCTGCGCCGGATCAACCACGCCACGCCGCGCAGGTCGGCAATGCCGA
>DATIVQ010000080.1:0-15837 GCA_035465735.1 Rudaea sp. | reverse complement strand
GCGCCGGTGCACGTGCTGTTCATCCCGAAAAAGGCGATCGCGACCCTGAACGATGCGGCGGATGCCGACGTCTCGTTGATGGGCAAACTCGTGCTCGGCGCCGCACGCTGGGCGAAATCCCAAGGGTTCGCCGAAGATGGCTACCGGTTGGTCATGAACTGCAACGAGCATGGCGGCCAGACCGTGTTCCACATTCATCTGCACCTGCTCGCCGGGCGGCAGATGCACTGGCCGCCGGGTTGATCGCAACGGCGGCAGGCGGCGCGTGAGATGGTACTTTTTCGCATACGCGGCCTTCCTGTTCGAACAATCGGTGTTGCGGTACAGTGGCGCGGTCAATAGAGCGAGGGGATTTAGATGAAGGCGATATTTGACCTCACGCCAGCGGGTACGAAACCTTTGTCGAGTCTGGCGTCGGCAAGGCCGGCCGGCGATGTCGTGGCCGTTGTGATGCGTGTGGAAAATCCGGACGGCGCCTGCGAGCAGGCGCGCAAATACGACGGCAAGACATTCGCAGTTGCGACCGCCCCGAGACTGCCGCTTGCCGATTGCGGGCGTATCGATTGCAAATGCCGCTACGAACGCGTTACGGACCGCCGCATGGCGGAGCGCCGCGTGCATGCGGACCGACGCGAGGCATTCCGCTTCGAAATGAAGGACGATCGTCGCAAAGGCGAACGGCGCAAGGGCAAAAGCGCTTGGCGGGGCTCGGGCGTGTGAAGCAGTCGCCGGCTGCCGATCAATGCTTCGGCGGCGGCGGCCTGACGATCACCACCGGCGGTGTCCAGAAACCGCCGCCCCAGTACGGGCCCCACGGGCCCCAGAACGGATCGTAGTAGTACGGCCAGGTATAACTGCCCTCGCGGTGATCGCGCAGCGGCCACAGGTAGACGTTGTCGGCATCGACCAGGGCGTAGGTGTAGTCGTAGCCGCCGACAGGATGCTTCTCGGTGCCGGCCAGCGTGCCGGTCACGGTGATGTCGCGATCCTTCTTGTACAGCTCCGGGTCGTAGAAACCCTTGCTGCAGGCGATGAAGCGCCCGCTGCTTGGCGAGCGCGGCCGCGGCCGCGCGTCGGCGTAGAGTTCGCGGGACAGGATCTCGAAGCAGGTCTTGTCGGATTTCGGTTCGACCGCGATGATGCTGCCGCCCCAGCGCACGCGGTCGCCGCGCGCATTGCGCTGTGCGGCCTGTTGCGGAGCGATCGCGCTGAAGTTCTGTCCGGCCAATGGCGCCGGTACGGTAGCGCAGCCGGACAGGGCGAGCGCGGCAAGCGCGGCGGCGGTGAGGATGGAATTGCGCATCACAGGCTCCTGCAATCTTCGAATCTCAGGACGATTGTCGCGCCGTTCGCGTCGCGGCGGGAAGCCTCAATGCGGCAACGGCGCGCGTAAAAGTTTGTATCTGTTCAGGTGCTGGTAACGCACACGCGTAGCGCAGGCCGACATACTCGGCGAGCAGCCGCTGCACGGTCTGGGGCGACGCCAGCCCGGCAACGGCGCGTCGGCCCAGGGTCACCGGCCCGATCGCCGGATCGAGCGACACGCCGGCGCGCGCGAGCTTGCGGAGGAATTTCGCGTAGGCGGAATCCAGGGCGTCGCCGGCGGGTTTGGGCGCGCGCATGACCCACCAGGCAAACAATCCCAACAACAAAGTGCCGAGGCTGAGCATGGCCAGCATTAATTGCGGATAGTCGGCCTTGGCGACGCCAAAGGGCGAGAGCAGGTTTTGCTGGCGCAAAGCGTTGAACTGGACGATCGCATCGTTCCAGAAACGGTTGATCAGGTCCATGCGGTTGCGCCATTCCATCAGCCAATTCGCCTGATACCACGGTGCGCTGGCGCCAGCCGCCGCGCCCGCGCCCAGTTGCACGCGTTGCGGACTGACTGCTGCGGTCGGGTCCACACGCACCCAGCCGTGGCCTTCCAGCCAGACCTCCGACCAGGCGTGCGCGTCGGATTGCCGCACCACCCAGTAGTTGCCGAGCTTGTTGAAGTAGCCGCCCTGGTAGCCGGTGACTACGCGCGCGGGAATGCCGGCGGCGCGCATCAGGAACGTGAAGGCCGATGAGAAATGTTCGCAGAATCCGCGTTTCGTATCGAACAGGAAGTCGTCCACCGAATCACGGCCGAGCAGGGGCGCGTTGAGCGTGTAGGAAAATTCGCCGTGGAACAGATCGAGCGCTGCGCGGATGACGAGGTTCGGGTTGCCGCGGAATTGTTCGTGCCAGCGCTGCGCCAGCGCCCGCGCCTGCGGATCGTATCCCGGCGGCAATTGCAGGGCGAGGCGCCGGTGCAGAGGATCGAGCACGGGTTCGAGTTCGTAGTCCGGCGCGGAGACCATGCGGTAGCGCGTCGGATCATCCACGCGCGTGCGGCTGACCAGGCTCATGTCGGCACCGCGCACGGCGCCTGCCGGTGCCAGCAAGGGCACGTCGAGTGCGAGCAGCCAGTGGCGTTCGCTCGGTTCCAGGGTGACTTCGTAGCCGACCCGGGCCCCGCGCACACGCACTTCGCCATCGCCGGGCGAGCTGGCTGCCCACTCGGGCCGCATCCAGGCGCTGCCGTTGAATTGCCACAGCACCGGACCGCGCCAGTAGAGTTTATCGCGGGTTGGCGGGGTGCCGTCGAACACGACGCGGAATGCCGGGCTGTCGTCGATCAGCAGTTGCTGCATGGTGCCGGGCGCCATGCGGTCGCCCAGGCCCGTGCGTGCGGTCGTGTCGTTTGGCGCACCCCACAGCGGTGAACCCAGGCGCGGGAAGAACACGAACGCGCACATCGCCAGCGGCAGCGCGCCGGCCAGGGCCAGCGCTGCGGCGCGCAGATCCGGCACGAGTGTGGAGCGTGCGGATTCGAGCGCGCGCAACGCGGCGAGCAGGACGACGAGCGCCGCGCACAAGGATGCGGTGATCCACAAACCATTGTCGAACAGCAGCGCGCTCATCAACACGAAGGCGGAAAAGCAGATCGCCGCGCGCGCGTCGCGGCGGTTTTCCGTTTCCATCAGCTTGAGCGCAAGCATGGCGCAAGCCAGCGCGCTGCCGGGCGCGCGTCCGAACAGGTTGCCGTAGTGGAACACGATCAGGATCGGAAACAGCAGTACCAGCGGCAGCTTGATCCATGCCGGCAGGCGCGTGCGGCCGCGCCGGCGTTGCAGCCAGCGCAGCGCGAACAGGACGAGCACGGGCAGAGAAATTAGCCATGGCAGCCGCAGCAAATGCGGCAGCACGGCGACGAACACCGCTGCGGCGGTGAGGCGGAATTGTAGTTCGGTCAGCGCCGGCGAGGATTTCACGGCGCGTTTCACAATGCGGCTCCCGGCGCGAGCGCGAGCGCGCGCAGGCAGGCGTGGCGGTGCTGCGCGCCAAGCCCCGCGTCGATGCGCGTGTGCGGCAGGCTCAGCGCATATGGCGTGCGCCGGGATTCGGCCAGGCACACCCAGGCGGCCAGGCGCGCGAGGCGATCCTCGTGTGCCAGTCCGCGCAAGCTCGCGTAGTCGAGCACGACTTCGTGGCCGCGCGGCGTTCCGAATTCCTTGACCAGCAATTCGTCGCGGCGCGCGCTGGCCTTCCAGGCGATATTTCGCGGCGGATCGCCGGTCTGGTACGTGCGCAAAGCGGCGAGCTCGTCGCCGCCGCTGCTTTCGGCTTCGCGCTGCGCCTGCGCACCCTGCTGCGGCAACAGGGGGGGATTGGCTTCCAGGCGCGGATACACGAGCGCGGCGAATTCCGGATTGATCCAGCTCCACACTTCGAACAGGCCGAACGGATATTCGCTGGACAGGCGCAGCCGGCCAGGACGCTGCCAGCCGCGCCGCGGTGCCGCAATGCGAAAACCGGCAGCGCCGTCCTGGTCGAGATCGAAGTCGATCTGCGCATCGCCCGCGCGCAGGCGCAGGCTGCGCCGCGGCCGCCCTGCAACGTGGAAGTGCATGAAAAATTCCAGTTCGCCGCCGGCATGCCCCGGTTCCACGCGCAGCGCCGTGACTTCGAGCCGATTCAAGGTGGCGAAGGCGGCGAACACGCTCTGGTAGGCGGCGGCGGCGAACAGGCAGGTCAGCAGCAGGGCTGGATTGTTGTTGTAGTTGAGCGCGCCGAGCAGCATGACCAGCAGCAGCGCCGACAGCATCAGGCCGAAGCGCGTGGGCAACACGTAGATGCGATGGCGGTCGAGCCGGATCGGCAGCGCTTCCGCGCGCTTGAGGCGGGTCAGGGCCGGCAGCCGGCGCTCGGCGTATTCGAACAGCCGGTTCCGGAACGATGCGGAGATCGTGCTGGCGGCGGTGTCGGTCAACGTGGCGTCCCGGGCGTCTACCGGCAGCCCGGCGCGGATGTCCCTAGGTCGAACCATGCCTTCACGCGCGTGTGCGCCGCGTCGCTTTCGCCAGCGCGCAGCGTGAACTCGTTGGTCGATGGCGAGTACGCGTACGCCTCGCCCCACTGCGCGACGTGCGCCACGATCTCGCGCACGGCATGCAGCGCATGGTCGATGTCGGCCTGTGTGGTGCTCGGATGGAACGACAGCCGCACCCAGCCGGGTTTTTCCGACAGGTCGCCCTGGTCGATGCGCTCGGTGATCGAGTGCGAGCGCGACGGATCCACGTGCAGCAGGTAGTGCCCGTAGGTGCCGGCGCAGGAACAACCGCCGCGCGCCTGCACGCCGAAGCGGTCGTTGAGCAGGCGCACGATCAGGTTGTAGTGGATCCCGGTTAGGTAGAACGAGAAGATCGCGAGGCGGTCGCGGTGCGTGCGCGCGAGCAGGTTGACGCCCGGGATCGCCTGCAGCGCGTCCATCACGTACGGGACGATCTCGCGCTCGCGTTGGCGCATTTGCGCCACGCCCATCCGCTCCTTCAGTTTCACCGCCAGGGCGGCCCGGATCGCCTGCAGGAATCCCGGCGTGCCGGCGTCCTCGCGCGCCTCGATGTCGTCGAGGAACGAGTATTCACCCCACGGGTTGGTCCAGTTCACGGTGCCGCCGCCGGAATCGTCCGGGACCGTGTTGCGGTACAGGTTGCGGTTGAAGATCAGCACGCCCGACGAGCCCGGCCCGCCGAGGAACTTGTGCGGCGACCACAGCACCGCGTCGAGCCGTTCTTCCGCGTCGGCCGGGTGCATGTCGATGTCCACGTACGGCGCCGACGCGGCGAAATCGACGAAGGCCACGCCGCCGGCGCGGTGCATCAGTCGCGCCAGCGCATGGTACGGCGTGCACACGCCGGTCACGTTCGAGCAGGCCGTGAACGCGCCGATCTTCAGCGGACGCTTGCCGTACTGGCGCAGCAACGCCTCCAGCGCGGCCGGGTCCACAAGGCCCTGTTCGTCCGGAGGTACCACGACCACATCGGCAATGGACTCCAGCCAGGACGTCTGGTTGGAATGGTGTTCCATGTGGGTAATGAACACGACCGGACGCTCGTCTTCGGGGATTTCCACGAAGCGGCGCAGGCCTTGCGGCGCTTTCAGTCCGAGGATGCGCTGGAACTTGTTGACGACGCCGGTCATGCCGCTGCCGGCGGTGATGATGAGGTCGTCGGGTCCCGCGTTCACATGCGCCTTGAGGATGGCATGCGCCGCGTGGTACGCGAGCGTCATCGCACGCCCGGTTTCGCTGCTCTCCGAATGCGTGTTGCCCACGAACGGGCCGAAGCACTCGAGCAGGCGTTGCTCGATCGGGCCATACAGGCGACCGCTCGCGGTCCAGTCGGCGTAGACGATGCGTTGCTCGCCATAGGGCGACCGGAACGTGCGTTCCTGCCCTATGGTGTTGGCGCGGAACGGGGCGAAGTAGTGCTCGAGCGAAGCCATGGCGATGTGCGGGTTATGGGACAGGGAAGGATGCAACGGCAGATGCGGGTTGGCAGGCGGGCGGCCCGGTCACGGCCGCACCGGCGTTTTTTCCAGCAGGACCGCCGCCAGCCGGTCGCGGTTGGCGTTGCTCGAAGCCGATGGAATCAGTCGGTGCGCGGC
Organism: Rudaea sp.; assembly: GCA_035465735.1. Lineage (GTDB taxonomy): Bacteria > Pseudomonadota > Gammaproteobacteria > Xanthomonadales > Rhodanobacteraceae > Rudaea. The sequence goes on along the minus strand of DATIVQ010000080.1, from coordinate 9,867 downwards.
AACGCCGGGGAATACCGCCTGCACGTCTTCGGGGACGCAATAGCCGCGGCCTTCGAGCAGGGCATGCGCGCGAGCCGCGTTGAGCAGGGCGAGGCCCGCACGCGGGGACAGGCCGACGCGGATTTCGGCATGCGCGCGGCTCGCCGCGAGCAGGGCCTGTACATAGTCGATCAGGGCCGGGCTCGCCAGCACCGCCGCCGCCGCGCTGCGTAGCTGCGCCAGTTGCGCGGTCGACAGGCAGGGCGTGAGTTGCGCCAGCAGTTCGCGGCGGTTGCTGGCCGCGAGCAGGGCACGCTCGGCGGCGGGATCGGGATAATCCAGGCCGATGCGCAGCATGAAACGGTCGAGCTGCGAATCCGGCAGCGGATAGGTGCCTGCCAGTTCCACCGGGTTCTGCGTGGCGACGACGAAGAAAGGCTCGGGCAACCTGCGCGTGGCGCCGTCGACCGTGATCTGCTGTTCGGCCATCGCCTCGAGCAGGGCGCTTTGCGTTTTCGGCGTGGCGCGGTTGATTTCGTCGGCAAGCACGAGTTGGGCGAATAGCGGGCCGGGATGGAATTTGAACGCGCCGCTCTCGCGCTCGTACACGCTCACGCCGATAATGTCGGCGGGCAACATGTCGGACGTGAACTGGATGCGCTGGAACGAAAGATCCAGGGTCGCGGCCAGCGCATGCGCCAAAGTAGTCTTGCCGACGCCGGGCAGGTCCTCGATGAGCAAATGTCCGCCGGCGAGGATGCAGGCGAAGGCGAGGCGCACCTGCGCGGCCTTGCCGAGGACGACGCGGTTGACCTGCGCCTGCGCGCGATCGAGCGCGGCGGCAAGGGTGGGATCAGGGGAGGCGACGGATGCGAGACGGGTGTTCATGCAGGCGAGTATAGGCAATCCGGACGCGAGCGGAGTTCCACGGCGCGAGCGACGTTGGCGAACGGCGTTCTGGGCGGTCTGGGCGGTGTTGCTCGCGCTGAAGATCGTTCTCGCAGCGCAGCTCGCCCCGTTCGGCGACGAGGCCTGGTACTGGCAGGAAAGCCGGCATCTGGCCTTGGGCTACAGCGATTTGCCGCCGCTGACGGCGTGGATGATCGCGGTTGGCGAGGCGTTGTTCGGCCACGGCACGTTGGCGATGCGCGCGCTGTTTCTCGCTCTCGGCGCGCTGCTGCCGCTGCTAATCGTGCGCGTTGCCGGGCGCGTATTCGGGCCTAGCGATGGCTGGCGCGCCGGGCTGCTTGCGCTTGGTTTGCCGTTGCTCGGCACGCTCGGCATTTTCGCTCTGCCCGATGTGCCGCTCACATTCGCCAGCGCGTTGGCGCTGGATGCGGTCGAACGTGCCGCGCGCACGCGAAGCTTGCGCGATTGGACCGTGCTCGGCGCCGCACTCGCATTTGCGTGGCTGGCGCACTACCGCGCCGCGATGCTGCTGGCGGCGGGGTTGGCATTTCTCGTACTGACGCCGCGCGGCCGTGCGCTGTGGCGCGATCCGGGCCTGTGGCTGGCGCTCGCGATCATGTGTCTGGGTATCGTGCCCGCACTCGTTTTCAATGCGGCGCACGCCTGGGCAGCGCTGGATTTCCAGCTCGTGCAGCGCAATCCCTGGCATTTCCACGCCGATGCGCTGGTGCAGCCGCTGGAACAGGCGCTGGTCTGCACGCCATTGTTCTACGGGATGCTGCTGTGGGCGCTGTGGCGGGTATGGGAACGGCGTAGCGGGAACCCGCCATGGGATCTGTTCCTGTGTTGCGCCGCGGTGCCGATCCTCGCGTACTTCGTTCTGGGGTTGTTTGCCGACGACACGCGTTTTCGCGCGCACTGGCCGTTGCCGGGCTATCTGCCGTTGCTTGTGTTGCTGCCGGCATTGCTGCGCGAATCCCGGATTGCGCGCTGGCTGCGCACGTCGGCCTTCGCGCTGCTGGCGCTTGGCAGTGCACTGGCGATCGGTTATCTCGGCATGGCTGCGATTCCCGGCGGCGCCGATGCCCTGGCGAAGATGAAGGCGTTCCCGCAGCAGTTCGTCGGCTGGCGCGAGGCGGCCAACGAGACGCAGGCGTTGATTTCGCAACCGCGCTTCGCGAACGCCGCGCTGGTCGCCGACAATTTCATGCTCGCCGCGGAGTTGGATTTTGCCCTGCATGGCGCACGTCCGGTCTATACCCTGGACCACCCGATCAATGCCAAGCATGGGCGTGCGCCGCAGTTGGCGATCTGGCGGCGCGACGAGGCCGGATTGCACGCACTCGGTGCCGGCCATCCGGTTCTGCTCGTGGTCGAACCCGGCGCGCGGCGCGAACGTGAACGCGCGGCTTGGCTGGATACGCTGTGCTCGCGCGTGGCGGATTTGGCGCCGGTCGCGCGGCTGGACAGTTACGAAGGTCGCAAGCGCTATCGCTGGTACGCCGGCGCGGTCTTGGGTACGCAGAGAATCGAATCGAGTCCGGACTGCATCGCTGCCACACCGTGATTCACGGAACTTCGATTCCCAACTCGCGCAGCAGCCGGCACAGCGCGATCAGCGGCAGTCCGATCAGAGCAGTGGGATCTTCCGATTCGATGCGCTCGAACAGGGCGATGCCGAGTCCCTCGCATTTGAAACTGCCGGCGCAGTCCAGCGGGCGTTCGCGTTCGACGTAGCGCGCGATCGTGCCGGCATCGAGCGTGCGAAAATGCACACGCGTGGTGTCTTGCGCGGTGCGGAGACGGTGCGGTGGATGGCGCGTATCCACGGCGCATACCGACGTGCGGAACAGAACGACACGGCCCGAACAGGCGGCGAGCTGCGCGTGCGCGTTTTCCGGCGTGCCGGGTTTGCCGAAGATTTCCGCCGCGCCGTCGATGTGGGCGACCTGATCCGAGCCGATAACGATGGCGTCTGAACTGTTCGCCGCCACCGCCTGCGCCTTGGCCAGGGCAAGTCGATCGGCGAGCGCGGCGGGATTTTCCCCCGCCAGCGGTTTCTCGCCGACATCCGGCGCCATGCAGCGGAAATCCGCCGTCAGCCGCGCCAGCAATTCGCGCCGGTAGCGCGAGGTCGAGGCCAACACCAGATCCACATTGGCCAGCGCGGTCACGTCGGTTTCTTCAGCGTGCGCGCGTCGGTCTGCGCGCGCTGCAAGTCGGCGGCAACCGCGGCGAGGCGATCGAGTTGCGCCTGCAAGGTGGCGCCGGATTGATCCAGCGCCTGCCGCGCCTGCGCCAGTTCCCGCGGTGAAGCGGTAGCGGCGCGCTGCTGGATCCACAGGCGGTGCGCGAGCAAATCCTTGAGCGCGGCCTGCACCTTGGTGTCGGCCTGCAGGGCGTTGTCGGCCCGCGCGCTCATTTCTTCGGGCAGCACGACGAGCATGTCGCGCAAATGCTGCATGCGTTCACGGCACTCCTGCAGGCGCGATTCAAGGGAATCGGCGCCATCAAGAAGGGCGCGGATGGCATTCTGGCGGCCGCGTTCGCCGCGATCGCGCAGCCACAGTCCCAGCACAGCAAGAACCAGGCAGACAGCGACGATGACGAGATACGATTCGATGCGGATTTCCCCGTTGGCAGGCACCCAGTTTGCCGAAACCTTGCAGACCGGTAAACCGTCGAGCGGTGGCATGAAACCTCTGCAGCGGTTTTTTTGAAGCGGTTTCTGGTTGACTTTGTGCAGTGCGACACCTACCATCCCGCGCGCCATGAACAACGTGTTGCCGGAATCCGTGGACGCGTGGCGCATGGTGCAGGCGCGGCGGTCGTTTCAGGGGAGTTTGCCGCTCGCCTCGTTGCCGCGCTTGCGCGGCAGTCTGGCGGCCACCGATGGCGCCGTGGATTTCGATCTGGAATTCGGCAAGGACGATCTGGGCGTGGCGCATCTGCGCGTGCGCGCGGATGCGTCGCTGCCGCTGACCTGCCAGCGCACACTGGAAGTCTTCCGGCTGCCGGTGCATGTGGATGCCAGGCTCGGACTGATCGCGCAGGAGGCCGACGAGGCGGCGCTGCCCGGCGGTTACGAGCCGCTGTTGACGACCGACGGCGCCGTGCATCTGGCCGATGTGGTCGAAGATGAATTGATCCTGGCCTTGCCGGTGGTGCCGGTGAAGCCCGGAGCGGAACACCGGGAGCCGGCGTTTGTCGGCCCCGCGCGGGACGACGCGAAGGAACCGGAAAATCCCTTCGCCGTGCTGCAAAACCTCAAGCACAAATGAATCTGCAAGCAAGTCTAAATCTGGAGTAATGCGTCATGGCCGTTGCCAAAAGCCGTAAATCCCCGTCCCGCCGCGGCATGCGCCGCGCCCACGATGCGCTGAGCGCCAAGCAGCTCGGCACCGACCCGACCTCGGGCGAGGTGCACGTACGCCACCACGTCACCAAGGACGGCTACTATCGCGGCCGCAAGGTCATTGCCGACAAGACGACGGCGAAAGACGAGGATTGAGCCATGAGCGCTTGCGCGATGCGTTGAATCGCATCGCGCGCGAATGGCGATGGCCGCGGGCAGGTAGCCCGTGGCGAGGTTGCTTGGCGAGGTCTGGACGACCGAGCTTAGCAACACCCACGCACCAAGGCGCCAGTCCGATGCAGCACATTGCAGGGGGATTGCTCTGATCTACTCACGCATCGCCGCTACTGGCAGCTTCCTGCCGGAGAAGGTGCTCACCAACGTCGATCTGGAAAAACTCGTCGATACCTCCGATGAGTGGATCGCGTCGCGCACCGGCATCCGCCAGCGCCACATTGCCGCCGAAGGCCAGACCACCTGCGACCTGGCCGAAGGCGCGGCGCGTGCGGCGCTGGAAGCCGCCGGCGTGAAGGCCCACGACGTCGAGTTGCTCATCGTCGGCACGACCACGCCGGACCTGATCTTTCCTTCAACCGCCTGCCTGTTGCAGCATCGTCTCGGCGCGAACGGCTGTGCCGCGTTCGACGTTAATGCCGCCTGTTCGGGTTTCGTCTACGCGTTGTCCGTTGCCGACAAGTTCATTCGCTCCGGCACCATCAAGACCGCGCTCGTGGTCGGCGCGGAGACGCTGTCGCGCATGCTCGACTGGTCCGACCGCAGCACTTGCGTGCTGTTCGGCGACGGCGCCGGAGCCGTGGTGCTCAAGGCCGCGGACGAACCCGGCATCCTGTCCACCCACATCCATGCCGACGGCGGCTACAAGGAATTGCTGTGGAATCCGGTCGGGGTTTCCGTCGGCTTCAAGCCCGGTGAGAAGAATGCCGGCGTCAAGGTGCTGATGGCTGGCAGCGAAGTGTTCAAGGTCGCGGTGAAGACGCTTGATCGCGTTGTCGACGAGACCCTCGCCGCGAACGGCCTGGACAAGCACGCGATCGACTGGCTGATTCCACACCAGGCCAACCTGCGCATCATTCAGGCCACGGCCAAGCGCCTGGACATGCCGATGGAGCGCGTCATCGTCACCGTCGACAAACACGGCAACACCTCGTCCGGTTCGGTGCCGCTGGCGCTGGATTACGCGGTGCGCACCGGCAAGGTGCAGCGCGGCCAGCTGCTGCTGCTGGAGGCGTTCGGCGGCGGATTCACCTGGGGCTCGGCGTTGCTCCGGTATTGATCGACCTTTCCTTTTGTAGAAGTCGCTGACGCTCATGCAGGCAGCCAATCTCGCTTTTGTCTTTCCCGGCCAGGGTTCGCAGTCGCTCGGCATGCTTGCCGAATTGGGTAGCGAATACGGCGTGGTCAAATCCACCTTCGACGAAGCTTCCGCAGGCGCGAGCGTCGACTTGTGGGCGTTGTCGCAGCGCGGACCCGAAGACGATCTCAACCGCACCGAGAACACGCAGCCGGCGTTGCTCGCAGCGGGCGTCGCGGTGTGGCGCGTATGGCATGAGCGTGGCGGCGTCACCCCGGCATTGCTGGCCGGACATAGCCTGGGTGAATATGCTGCACTCGTATGTGCCGGCGTGCTCGGCCTGCGCGACGCGGCCGCGCTGGTGGCCGAGCGCGGACGCCTGATGCAGGCGGCAGTGCCGCCCGGCGTCGGCGCGATGGCAGCGATTCTCGGCGGCGACGACGCGCAGATCGCCCAGGTTTGCGCGGAAGTCGCGCAGGGCGAGGTCGTCGCGCCGGTCAATTACAACGCGCCGGGACAACTCGTCATCGCCGGCAATGCCGCCGCAGTGGATCGCGCGATCGCGCGCCTGGCAGAACTGGGCGTGCGCAAGGCGGTGAAGCTCGCGGTCAGCGTGCCGTCGCATTGCGCGCTGATGCGCGGTGCCGCCGACGAACTGGCACGCAAATTCGACGCGATCTCATGGTCGCTTCCGAAAATTCCGGTAATTCAGAATGTTGAAGCGAAATCCTATGACAACGTCGAGGATATTCGTGGCGCCCTCGCGCGGCAGCTTTATTCGCCGGTGCGCTGGACCGAATCGGTTCAGCAGCTTGCCGCGCGCGGCATTACCCGCGTCGCCGAATGCGGGCCCGGCAAGGTGCTGGTCGGCCTGCTCAAGCGCATCGACCGCACGCTCGATGGTCGTGCGATCGGCGCGCCGGGCGACATGACCCAGACGTTGGGAGACTGGCAATGACAAGAATTCTGCAAGGCGAGATCGCCCTCGTCACCGGCGCGTCGCGCGGCATCGGCGCCGCGATCGCCGACACCCTCGCCGCGCACGGCGCGAAAGTGATCGGCACGGCGACCAGCGAAACGGGTGCGAAGGCGATAGGCGAGCGCCTGGCCGCGCACGGCGGCACGGGCCGCGTGTTGAATGTCACCGACGGTGCGGCGGTCGAAAAACTCGTGGACGACATCGCCGCGGAACTCGGCGCGGTCACGATTCTCGTCAACAACGCCGGCATCACGCGCGACCAGTTGCTCCTGCGCATGAAGGACGAGGACTGGCAGACGATCCTCGACACGAATCTGTCGTCGGTGTACCGCACCTCGAAAGCGGTGATGCGGGGCATGATGAAGGCGCGCCGCGGCCGCATCGTCAGCATCGCGTCCGTGGTCGGCGTCACCGGCAATCCGGGCCAGGCGAACTACGCGGCGGCGAAAGCCGGCATCATCGCGTTCTCCAAATCGCTGGCGCGCGAGATCGGTTCGCGCGGCATCACCGTGAATGTCGTGGCGCCCGGATTCATCGACACCGACATGACGCGCGCGTTGACCGACGACCAGCGCAAGGCGCTGTTGCCCAACATCGCGCTCGGCAAGCTGGGCACCGCGCAGGACATCGCCGACGCAGTGTTGTTCCTCGCTTCACCGTCCGCAGGCTACATCACCGGCGAAACGTTGCACGTCAACGGCGGGATGTACATGCCGTAAGTTCGTCAAACGCTTGTTCGCTGGCGCGACGGCATGGGTTCCACTACAATCCGCGCGCTCCACGATCACGGAATCCACATTGGTGAGGGTTTGCACATGAGCAGCATCGAAGATCGCGTCAAGAAGATCGTTGTCGAACAACTGGGCGTCAAGGAAGATGAAGTCACGCCGAACGCCTCGTTCGTCGATGATCTGGGCGCGGACTCGCTCGACACGGTCGAGCTGGTGATGGCGCTGGAAGAGGAATTCGAGTGCGAGATTCCCGACGAGGAAGCCGAGAAGATCACCACCGTGCAGCAGGCGGTCGATTACATCAAGGCCCACGTCAAGGCCTGATTTTCCACGTCAGCGCACGAACCAAGCTGCGCCCTAGTGGCGCAGTTTTGTTTTGATGAGTGAAAAGTGCGGCCATGGATGGACGCTTCTTGATTCTCGCGATCAGGGATGATCGCAAAGGTGAACTATGAAACGTCGTGTTGTTGTCACCGGTCTCGGCATCATCAGTCCCGTCGGCAACGACGTGACGACGGCGTGGAACAACATCCTCGCCGGACACAGCGGCATCGGCCCGGTCACGCATTTCGATGCCTCGACATTCCCCACCCGTATCGCCGGCGAAGTGCGCGATTTCGATCCGGCGCAGTTCGTCGCCGCGAAAGACGTCAAGAAGATGGATCCGTTCATCCACTATGGCGTCGCCGCCTCGCTCGAGGCGTTGCGCGATGCGGGCATGCACCCGCACGAACACGACGAGGAACGCATCGGCTGTGCGGTCGGCGCCGGCATCGGCGGCATCCACACGATCGAGCGCACCAGCATCGCCTACCACGAAGGTGGCCAGCGCAAGATTTCGCCGTTCTTCGTGCCCGCCTCCATCATCAACATGGCCTCGGGCAACCTGTCGATCATGCTCGGCCTGAAGGGTCCGAACATCGCCTGCGTCACCGCCTGCACCACGGCCACGCACAATCTTGGCCTGGCCATGCGCATGATCCAGTACGGCGACGCCGACGTGATGGTCGCCGGCGGCGCGGAATATGCGACTACCGGTGTCGCGATGGGCGGATTCTGCTCGGCGCGCGCGATGTCCACGCGCAACGACGAGCCGACCAAGGCGAGCCGTCCCTGGGACAGGGATCGCGACGGCTTCGTACTCGCGGACGGCGCCGGCGTGCTGGTGCTGGAAGAATACGAACACGCCAGGAAGCGCGGCGCACGCATGTACTGCGAACTTGCCGGCTTCGGCATGAGCGCCGACGCCTACCACATCACCTCGCCGAGCGAGAACGGCGAGGGCGCGGCGCGTTGCATGACGGCGGCGTTGAAGGATGCGGGACTCAATCCGGATCAGATCCAGTACGTCAACGCGCACGGAACGTCCACGCCGGCCGGCGACGCCGCCGAGGCACAGGCGGTCAAGACCTGTTTTGGCGATGTGGCAAACAAGGTGATGGTGTCGTCGACCAAGTCGATGACGGGTCACTTGCTCGGCGCGGCCGGTGGCGTCGAGGCGATATTCTCGGTGCTGGCGATCCGCGACAACGTTGCGCCGCCGACGATCAACTTGGACAATCCCGGCGAAGGCTGCGACCTGGATTTCGTGCCGCACACCGCGCGCCAGACGCGCATCGAAGCCGCGCTGTCGAATTCATTCGGCTTCGGCGGCACGAACGGTACGCTGGTTTTCAAGCGGATTTGAGCGGCGCGGTCGTGCAGCGCTCGCTGCCCGGCGCGCGCGATTTGCTCGCGCTCGCCGCAGCGCAGCCGCTGCGCTATCCGTGTTTGCTCGAAAGCGCGGCGCCCGCTGCTCGATCGCGTTACGACATCCTGTTCGCGTTCCCGAGGTATGCGCTTGTCTTGCATGCTGACGGCCGCGTGCGCGATGCGGCCGGGATCGATCATGGCGCGGATTTCCCCGCCGCGCTGGATGCGGCGTTCAGTGCCGAGTGCGTGTCGAGCGGCGCGGATGCGTTGTTCACCGGTGGCTGGGTGCTGTTCCTCGGCTACGAACTGGCCGGGCAAATCGAACCCGGCTTGAATCTTCCGCCGGCGCCGGACGCGCGGATTCCCGTCGCACTCGCGCTGCGCTGCCCGGCGGCCATCATCGTGGATCGAAGTGCGCAAACCACGCATCTCGTCGCTGAATCGGGTCGTGCCGATTTCATTGATCGACTCGCGCACGATCTCGAATCGTCGCCCGCGTTCTCACCAGCGCCGATCGGCGCTGTCGATTGCGACGAAGACGATCCACAGCGATTTCTCGATGGCGTGGCCCGCATCCAAGATCACTTGCGCAAAGGCGACACCTACCAGATCAACTTGTCACGCGAATGGCGCCTGCGTTGCGCGAATCCGCCGGTCCCAGCGGACATCTACGCCAGCTTGCGCCGTGCGAATCCCGCGCCATTCGCCGGACTGCTGCAATGGGACGACTGGGCGGTCGCCAGTTCCTCGCCCGAACGCCTGGTCGAACTTCGTGACGGCATCGCGCAGACGCGTCCGATCGCGGGTACGCGTCCGCGCCGCGCGGGCGAAGACGACGCGGCGCGCGTGCGCGAGCTGATCGCGCATCCGAAGGAACGCGCCGAGCACGTCATGCTGATCGACCTGGAAC
>DATIVQ010000079.1:0-1729 GCA_035465735.1 Rudaea sp. | reverse complement strand
TGCTGGAGAAGATCGTCGTCGAGTTCCTGCGCGACCATGTCTACTGGCGGCGCAATTTCCACCCGGAGGATCCGCCGGCGATCGCTACCGCCGCCGCGCAGCATCCGGATTATCTCGCGTTCGAGGCGCGCATGCGTCGCGAGCTGCACCAGCTTTCGGCGGCGCTGAAGAAATCCGTGCCGTTCCACAGTCCGCGCTACATCGGCCACATGGCATCGGATTTGTTGCTGCCCGGGCTCGCTGCGCAGATGCTGACGCTGCCCTACAACCCGAACAACGTCAGCGAGGACGCCGCGCCGGTCACCGTCGACCTGGAAGTGCAGGCCGGCCTGCAGCTCGCACGCATGCTCGGCTATCCGCACGATCCTTCGCAGCCCGCGTGCGCGTTCGGCCACCTGACATCCGGCGGCACGCTGGCCAACTATCAGGCCCTGCGCCTTTCACTTTCGCTCAAGGCCTTCCCGCTCGCCTTGCGCGCTGCGCAGGTGCCTGACCTCGATCTGCCCGCGGACGACTGGAGTGCGTTCAACCTGTGCAGCAGCGCGGCGATCGCGCTGCTCGAGGCGTGGCAGCGCTGGCTCGCCGCGCAGACTCCAGTGGAGCAGGCACGCTGGCACGCCAGGGTCGAGGACGAGCGCATCGAGCAACGCGGCCTTGCCGGTTTCTTCGCCGCGCATCCCGGCATTCGCGTACCGCGCGTGCTCGCGCCGGTCACTGCGCATTATTCGTGGAGCAAGGGCGTCAAGTTGCTCGGCCTCGGCCGCGAACAACTACTGGCGGTGCCGACACGCGGCATGCGCCTGGACGTCGATGCCTTCGATGCCATCCTCGCGCGCTGCGCACGCGACCGCGAACCGGTGCTGCTGGCGGTGGCCGTGCTCGGTAGCACCGAGTACGGCACGATCGACCCGATCGACGGCATGCTCGCCGCGCGCGAACGCAGCCGTGCGCGCGGCCTGGATTTCAGCGTGCACGTGGACGCGGCCTGGGGCGGCTATCTCGCCACGCTGTTCCGCAATGCGGACGGCAGCTTGCGCCCGCGTGCAGACGTCGCCGCCGAGTTCGCGCGTTTCCCGACGCCCGCCGTGCATGCCGCATTCGCCGCGCTCGCCGGCACCGATTCGGCCACCGTCGATCCGCACAAGCTCGGCTACCTGCCCTACGGCACCGGTGCGTTCATCTGCCGCGACCACCGCGCGATGGCCTTGCTCGCCGAGCGCGCCGACTACGTGTTCCACGCCGAAACGCCGCCGAACTATCTCGCGCGCTACCGCAGCCTCGGCCAGTTCATCCCGGAGGGCTCCAAATCCGGCGCCGCCGCCGCGGCGGTCTACGTCACCCACAAGGTGCTGCCGCTGCACCACGCCGAATTCGGCCGGTTGCCGCGCGCGACCGTGCTGGCGGCCGAGGCGTTCTATGCGCGCGCACTGCGCTTCGCCGAGGAGCAGGCCGGCCGCCTGCACGCGCTGGTGCCGTTCGCGCCGGACAGCAACCTCGTCTGCCTCGCGCTCAATCCGCACGGCAACCGCGCGCCCGCGCGCGCCAACGCGTTCATGCGCGCCCTGCACGACACGCTGCGCGCCGACCCGCATCAGCCGCTGCAGACCAAGGAATTCTTTGGCTCGGTGACCCGCCTGCCGCCGGAACTGCTCGGCAGCGACGAGGCCGCGCGCATTTTCGGTGCGCTCGGTCTGGACATGGCCGGCACCGATGAACCGTTGATCATCCT
>DATIVQ010000078.1:0-11060 GCA_035465735.1 Rudaea sp. | reverse complement strand
GACGTCACCTACGCGATCACCGTTTCCGGCATCACCGGCAATAGCGGCGCTACAGGGGTGCCAAGCAGCGTCAGCTATACCGTAACGGTGATAGATCCCTACGACGCCATTTTCGCCAACGGATTCGAGCCGTAGCTATTCACGCATCAGCGTCGACTTGCCGAACAGGCTTTCGACCAGGTCCACGGCCAGCTTGCCGGTCTGGTTGCGCTCGTCCAGCGCCGGGTTGAGTTCAACGATGTCGAGCGAACCCAGGCGCCCGGTGTCGGCGATCATCTCCATGACAAGTTGCGCCTCGCGGTAGTTCGGCCCGCCCGGCACGGTGGTGCCGACGCCCGGAGCGATATCCGGGTCGAGGAAATCCACGTCGAAGCTGACGTGCAGGTGGGTGTCCTTGTCCATGTCAGCAAGGGCTTCCTGCATCGTGCGGCGCATGCCGACCTCGTCGATGTAGCGCATGTCGTACACGGTCAGGCCCTGGTCGTGGACGAGGCGTTTTTCCCCGGCGTCGACGGAACGGATGCCGATCTGGCGAATGCAGCCGGGGTCGATCGCCGGCGCTGCACCGCCGAGTTCGGTCAGTTCGCGCGGGCCGAGTCCGCACAGGCAGGCGACCGGCATGCCGTGGATGTTGCCCGACGGCGTGATCTGCGAGGTGTTGAAATCGGCGTGCGCATCCAGCCACAGCACGCGCAGCGTCTTGCCCTCGGCGCGGCAATGGTTGGCCACCGCCGTGATCGAGCCGATGCCCAGGCAATGATCGCCGCCGAGCAGAATCGGCAGGCGTTTTTGCGTGAGTTCCGCACCGACCGCGCGCATGACTTCGCGGTTCCACTCCACGACCTGGGTCAGGTGCCGGTAGCCGGCACTCGGCGGCAGCCAGGGATTGAGCGGGCCGAACAGGTTGCCACGGTCAGCCACGTCGAGGCCGCGGGCGAGCAGCGCCTCGGCGATGCCCGCCACGCGCAGCGCCTCGGGGCCCATGCTGGCGCCGCGGTCGCCGGCGCCGATGTCGGTGGGCGCGCCTATCAGGGAAACGGGTTGAAAATGTCGCATAGTATATTTTTAGTGTACGGCAGCACGGATCGGCGCCTTTCCTGCGCATAGGATACCGGCTGCTTGCGCGACCTGCACCTGCATCCGTCACCGTCGCGCGCTACACTCGATCGGGCAGAGGCGACATTTCCCCCGGCAAATGAAGGAGCATTCCCATGAGCGGACTCGTCGACAACGTGCTGTCCAACCTCAGCCCCGACCAGATCGGCGCGATCGCGTCCCGGCTCGGCGTCGATCCGGCGCAAGCGCAATCGGCCATCGAACACGCGGTGCCGTTGATAGTCGGCGGCATGGCCCGGAATGCAAGCACCCCGGCTGGTGCGAACGCACTGAACAACGCACTTGGCGCGCATGGCGGCGATCTGTCGGGCATTCTCGGCAGTGTGCTCGGTAGTGGCGCGGGCTCCGGCATCGGCGGCGCGATTCTCGGCCACGTCTTCGGCGGCAACCAGGGGGCGGTGAACCAGGGTCTGGGGCAGGCCACGGGTCTGGGCCAGGGCAACGCCGGCCAACTCATGGCCATCCTCGCGCCAATGGTGATGGGCGCGTTGGCAAACCATGCGCAAGGCCAGAATGTCGGCGCCGGCGGTCTGGGCGGCCTGCTTGCGCAGGAAGTGCAGCAGGTCCAGCAACAGGGCGGCAGCGCGGGCGGCCTGCTCAATGCCGTGTTGAGCAACAGCGGCGGATTGGCTGGCATCCTGCAGAGCGCGGGCGGATTACTGGGCGCGTTCACCAAGCGCTGAAAGCTTGCGCCAGGTCACGGCGCGACGGCCGACGATCGGTCACCATTAAAAAATGCGGGGAATCCTCTCAGCACTGCTGTGCCTGGTCTCCTGCGCGGGCGTTTGCAACGCCGCGCGCGCGAACGTATTCGTCGTGAACGTGGGCGGGCCGGCGGGACTCGCGTTCGCGCCGCAAACGCTGACCATCGCGCCCGGCGATACCGTCGTTTTCGTCAACAAGGGCGGCTTCCATAACGTTGTCGCGGACGACAGTTCCTTCACTTGTTCCGCTGGCTGCAAGGGCGATAGCAAAGGCGATACGGGCGCGCCGAGCAATGCCAACTGGACATTCAACCTGACATTCCCGAATCCGGGCGCAATCGGCTACTACTGCGTGATCCACGGTGCGCCGGGGCAAGGCATGTACGGCACCATCCTCGTGCAGGCGCCGCAACCACCGCCCGCATCGACCTCGGTCGCGCCCTCGATCGGTGCGGGATTCGCCGTCCTGCTCGGCGCCACATTGCTCCTGTTCGGAGCCATCCGCCTGCGCCGCCGCGCGTGAACCTCAGCCCATGAAGCCGAGGTAATTGGCTGCGTTCGAGAAGTTGGCAAGATTGGGAAAGACCAGGGCGATATCGCTCGGGCTCAGGCCGAACCACTGCGCCAACGTAGCCGCGTACTGATCTACCGACGTGGTCGGAATGATGCGCCCGATGCCGTCTCCGGAATCGTTCTGATTGAGCGGAACGCCATTGATATCCGTGGACTCCGGGTTGGTGAGGCTCGGCATCACCACGCCGAAGTTCGTTGCCGCGCTGAAACCACAGCCGTTGCCGTAGAACTTCTTGCCCTGCACCGCGCCGCCGATGACGAACTGGTGGGAGCCCCAGCCGTGGTCGGTGCCGCCGTTGTTGCTGGTCATGGTGCGGCCGAAGTCCGAACACGTGAACGCCGTCGCCTTGCTCGCCAGGCCGACGCTGTTCAGGGCATTGTAGAAACCGGCCAGCGAACGCGACAGCAGCGAGAGCACGCCCGGATTGCCGGGCGAGCCGTGCGAAGTCAACTCGTCGTTGTGCGTATCGAAGCCACCGGTGGTGACGAAGAAAATCTGCCGCGTGATGCCGGTATTACCCTGGTTCGCGGCCCAGATCAATTGCGCAACGGTCTGCAGCTGAACATCGAGGTCGTATCCGGTCGACAAGGCAGCGGGAAACTGGTTGTTGGCCGTGAACGCCGGTGCGCCAGAGATCGCCGTGTTGATGAGATTCGCCGTGGCGATGGAGTGATTCATCGTGTTCGCGAAAGTGCGCTCGAGCACGTTCGCCTGCGTACCGGAAGCCTGCAAATTGCAGAATGCCTGCGCCGCACCGGCATCGTAGGCATTCGCCGCGCCAGCGCAGGTTTGCGGACCGCTATTGCCCTGCAGCAGGTTGAGCGTGGAGGCGCTGTTGGCGCCCATGACGTAGCCATTCACGTTCTGCCCGCGCATGAAGGCATCCTGGCCGTTCAACCCGGTGATTACCGGGGCATTGGAATTGTTCGCGCTGGCGACGAGATCCGCGATGCGTCCGCCCCAGCCCGTGATCGGCTGGTTGCTCGGCGGCGAAGCCTGCCAGTATGCCTCCTGATCGGAATGTGAGTACAGCTGCGGCGGCAGTGCCGGATTTCCGTTGAGGTATTGCGACTGCGTTACCGGCGCGACCAGCGTGCCCACATTGGCGACGATCGCGGCCTGGCCGGCGTTGAATACCGACGCGAAATCCGCACTCACATTCGTGCCGGAAATCGTTTGCGGCGCCATTGCCGGATTGAGCGCGTAAGTGTTGCCATCACCCGGACTGCCGGTGCCGCTGGCTGGCGCATTGAGCACGGTGTTGCTCATCAGGCTGCGATTCAAGGCAATGGCGGGGCGCACGCCGCCGCTGCCGTAAAACGCGTTGAACGCCGATTGCGTATACGGCACGACCGTGTTGAAACTGTCATTGCCCCCGTACAGGAACACGCACACCAATGCCTTGTAATCGCTAAACGAATAATTTGCGCGCACGGCAGCCTGCAGCAGCTGCAGATTGCCGAGGGCGGAGTAGGCACTGGCACCGCCGAGAGCGGCGCAAATCGTCTGCTTGATGAACTTGCGGCGGTCAGGACGCATGGCTTTTTCCCTACTTCTGTATTTGGTATTCGGGCGAGGTCAGGATCAGATACAAGGCGCGGTAGATGCGCTGCAGGCGCCAATCCGATCCGGTCGGATAAGCCCAACTCGAGTCGATCGTGTCGAGATAGCTCTTCAACTGGTTGGCCATGTACGGCGACATCTGGCCGGACATGAAACGCGTGTTATAGGCGGCGATCAGGCGATCCGACGGATCGGCCGGGCCGCCGCTGCCGCTGCCAGCCAACGCCACGTCTTGCGCGTGATTGATCTTCACGTCGCCGAACGGATCGAATCCGTTGTCCGCGGGGTTCTCGTCGCAAGTGTCGGACGTATCCTGGTTGTAGGCAAAATTCGCGAAGGAATTGTTGGAACTGGCGATGACGGTGTCGGTCTGGATCTGGAATTCCGGACCGGACAATCCGGCCGTGGTCATTTCACCCGGCGGCACGAATGCGGGCTTGAAGAAATTGAACACCGTCAACGCATCGAGCGACGCCTGACTGAAGCCGACGCCGTAGGTAGTCGTCGCGCCGGTGGACCACGCCGTGCCGTAGCCGGCAAAGCGGTATGGCTGGTTGGCATAACTGGTCGGGTACTGGTAACCGTTTGTGCCCGGCGTCCCGACTGCGGCGATATTCGCACCGCACGCATGCACGGCATGCATCGCACGCCAGAAATGCGTGATCGTGAGCAGCGGTTCGCGCAGTTTGCCGTAGCTGATCGGATTCGAGAACTCGCCGTAGCGCGCTTCCGGATCGAGCAGGATCGCCTGCACGACCATCTGCAATTGGGTGGAGCTGGATCGGTTGTCGTTGAAAACCTTGGCCACGCGCGCGACATAAGCGGGACTCGGATTGCTCGTCACCAGGCGCATGATCAACTGCTTGGAAACGAACGGCGCGACGTTCGGATGGTTGTAGATGTTGTCCAGCGCGAAGGCCAGGTCGGAGGCCGGCGTACCGCCAGGCCCGAGCATGCCGGGCGAGGTTTCGCCGCTGCTCATCGCCGCACCGGCGTAGTTCAACAGCTGCTTGTGCGCGATGTCGTCCGGCAGGTTGGTGCCGTTGTCGTGGTAGGACGCGAATCCAGCCATCGGATGCATGAAATTGTCGGCGTAAGGCGGATTGCCCGCGCCGCCGTAATCGGGACCGCAATACGGAAAATCGCCGGGATTGGTGTTCTCGTCGCAGTCGTACCAGGTAAAGCCGGTGAAGACGTGGGCGAAGTTGGTAATCGTGCTTTGCGGGTAAGTGGGAATCGGCTTGCCACCGGCGTCGAGCTGCGGCGTGCCGTCGGAATTGAGCATCACCAAACCGATGCTGAACAGCTGATTGATCTCGCGCGCGTAGTTTTCGTCGGGATGGAAGTTCATCGCCGAATTGGCGCGCTGATTCCCCATCATGTTCAGATACACGCCCATCGCCGGGCTTAGAGTGACGTCCTGCAACAGTTGCCGGTAGTTGCCGAAGGCGTCGCGGATCAGGATGTCGTAGTACCAGGCAAGGCCCTGGGGAAAGCCGTCAAGCAGGGGATTCTGGTCCGACACGACCAGGATTTCGCTCAGCGCAAAGGCGACGCGCTGGCGCAACTGGTCGGTGTGGTTGTAGGCGCTGTTGTTGGGAAACTGCGGATCCTTGCCACCGAGCGCGCCGAGAAACCACGCCTCCTGACGGTTGTTCTGGCCAACCTGTTCGCCGAGTACCTTGCCTGTCCAGTTGAGATATGCCGAATTCGTCTTGCCCGGGAGATCGGTGATCTCGTACGACGGCGTCGCGGCAAATTGCTGCGAGAGCCAGGTCTGGTATCCGATCGAGCGCAGATTTGCGATGTCGGCGTCAGTCGGCCCGAACGTGGCCTGGGCAAGGAAGCGCGAAGCATCCGCCGCGCTTATGTTCGCTGTGCCCGCAGCGCTCAGGCCGTTGTAGCCGTCGTGGAAAATCGGATCGGGAAAGTGGCTGAGCTGCGCCTGCGCGGCACTGGCGGCGAATCCCAACGTACAGATTGCGGCCAACGCGCGCGCCTCGACGGACCGGATTGCAGCAATGTACGATCGCATCACGCACTCCGTCCGAATGGTTGCGGCACGCTAGCAAATTCGTGATTGGCGAATGATGACGATGCGCACAATCGATTTGTGCGCGCGGTCGCAATCGGAACGGACGTTCGACGCGAGGGTTGGTGCGGCAGCAGGAATCGAACCCGCGACCTACTTATTACAAATCGATTTTGCGCGAAAATCCACAACTACACACCACACTCAACAACTTGTTTTTTCTGACATCTTTGTTGTCACGCATTGCGCCGCGTGGTTGTTTTTCACGGCGAACTGTCCCAAAAGTGTCCCCAAGTTTCTACCTAAGAGCGGCAGATCTTCGGCCGTCCGCGACCCGTTCCGGTCTGTCCAGAGCGTCAGCTTTGCGGCTCTGCGCTGACATCACACACACTCACGGATGCCTCACGCACAATGCCCGATGGTACCGCGAGTTGCCGGGATGCCACGCGACGCGATGGTTATTTCCGGGACCGTCATCAAGCTCCATGTGAAACGCCTTCTCCGGGCTCTCGGACGTGGCACTCCAAAACGTATCGCCGGTCAGGTTGAATAGCTTGGATGCGAAGCACATGTGGTCCCGGCCGCAGGGAACGCGCTGATCGTCATCGTCCGTGAAGGCATAGAGCTCCACCAGTTCGTCCTCGCTCGGCAGACGCCATTTACCGCCTTGCAGATTCAGCTGCTCGCAGTATTTGATCGACTGCGCCTGATCTATGTCCTTGCCGTTGTCGGACTGTGTCCATTGCAAGCCGGTTTGCCTGTCGAGCAGGACCCCACCACCTGTATCCGTCCATGCCGCCAGTCGGGCTGTCACGCGCGCGACTTCCACGCGCTGCGCGAGCCGTGCTTCCTCTTCCTCGCGCTTCTCACGCCTTTTTTCTTCCGGCGTTTGGGGTTTCACCTTGGGCATCACCAGCCCACCCCCGGTATCGAGTCCAAAAACCTTCTTCGTCAGGTCGATTGCTTTCGTTTGCGTTGCAGCGTCGATCCCATGCGGGAACGTGATATTGGTCATCACGACGATGTTTTTCTGATGGCCGGCAAGCATTAGCATGCTGTTGTCGGACGACTTGCCCGGCCACACCGCGATGCCGGCCTTGCCGAGGGCAGGCTCGGGTTTGACGCGATAGCTGCCGTCCTCTGCCATTCCTTCGCCGAGCGACCGCACGTACTCTTCAGCTTCCTTCGCGGAACTCTCGATAATCTGGTTGACCGCGAAAGAACCGATCGGAGCCTGGCTTTCGTCAGTCAGGAACTTGCAGCGCCCTTGGCGCACATCCAGCGTCGACCACGGCGCCTGATCGGGAAAGATTTCATCCATGTGACTCGTCGGCAGCCACGGACAGTCAGCGAAGCAAACCTTAGACACGGCAAGGCAGGCACCAAGAATCAGCAGCTTCGATTTCATCGAATTCTTCTCCGGGTCAGTTGGTTCTGTGCAGGCCGCGCCTCAAGATGTTTCCTATCGCGTGCAGCGTCATCAGCGGGGGAAAAAATGCATGGCCATACGACCATTAGGAACGCAATTTCCCGGTAAATGCGACATGGTCTTCGCTCGGAATGTCGCGCCGAGATCGACCGAGAAGAACCGACCCACTGCCGCCGTTCGCGAACGGCTGGTTTGCGGGCTCACCGACTCGAACACCCACGGATTCGCGCGCACGCACAGTCCGTGGGAATTGGACTTCCGTCTTCGCAGAACAATCTACAACGTCGGCGTCCCGTCGAAATTGTCGGCGAAGATGCGATCGCGTTCGACCACGCTCAGTTCCACCGCACCGATGTCGCAGAGTCCGTTTTGCGGCCGCGCCACGCCACGTTGGTCGGCAGACGGTGCACTCGTGCAGGACGCCGCGCCGATGGCCGGGCTGCCGGGCAGCGGTCGCATCGTCTGCGTCGGGCCGCCGTAATTGAATAGCGCGCCGAGGTTCGGCGCAGCCGCCAGTGGCGTAGAGCCTGAACTCGTTCCCGAAGTCAGCCCGATCAGGTTCGCGTCACTGTAAGTCAGGGTGGCCGTGTTGAGCTGATTGCCAACGACGGCGAGGGAAACGACATCGTTGTTGCCCGCACCATTGCTTGCCGTTGTGCCAGTAATGATGCTGTCTTGGATCGTCAACGTGGCGCTACTCGCAGATCCATCCTCGATCATGTTGCCGTAGGCGAGCGAATAGACTGTGGCATCGCCGGAGCCGCCGCCGCCTGAGCCGCTATTGCTGCCGCTGATGGAATTGTTCGCCAGCGTGGAAAACTCAATGGTGACGGTGCCGTTGAGATTGAAGATCGCGCCGCCGAGACCGCTGCCGGGGTTGGTAAGGGAGCCGCTACCGCCGTTTGCGGCGTTGCCGGTCATCGTCACGTTGATCAGGCTCAGCGCGCCGCGATGATTGAAGATCGCGCCACCCATGCCCGCGCCGCCGCCATCGACATTGCCAACGGCTGTGCCACCCTGGCCGCCGCCGAAACTGCCGACGGCACCACTTTGGTCGCCTCCGCCACTGCCGCCGCCGAAACCGCCGTGACCGCCGTAGGTACCGTAGCCGCCGCCACCACCGAAGCCGCCCGCGCCACCATTGAAGCCAATGCCGCCACCGCCGCCCACGCCGCCGCCACCGCCGCCTGAACCGATACACCCACCACCGGAGAAGTAGGAGCCTTCGCCGCCGCCGCTGCCGAAGCCACCGCCGCCGCCACCGCCGTTGCCAGTGGCGACGCAACCGGAGCCACCAGCTCCACCATCGGTAGAGCCCGTACCACCCAATCCGCCGACGCCGCCGCCTGCAGCGGCGTTGGAATCGCCGGTGCTGGCACCGTTCGCCCCGCTGACAAACCCGCCGCCGCCGCCGCCGCCGCTGCCTGCACCTGCTCCACCCGCGCCGCCCGCGCCGCCATAGGCACTGCCGAGGCTGCCGCCGAAGCCACCGCCACCGACGTCGATTGCATCCTGGCCCAAGCCGCCGCCGCCGGCGCCATTGGTGCCGCCCCGGCCACCGCTCGCAGTATTGCTCGTGAGGGTGACTGCGTTCAGCGTCAACGTACCTTGGTTGAAGATCGCCCCGCCCATGCCCGCGCCACCGCCGCCGGCACCGCCGTTACCACCCTTGGCGAAGCCGCCGCTCAAGGTGAGATTGCGCAGCACCAATGTGCCCGTCGGCAACTCGCCGCTCAGCCCGCCCGAAACATAGAAAAAACGAAACCCACCGGAGGCGACAAGAGTCATGCCTGTCGTGCCGCCATCGATCGTGATGTCGCTGGCGATCGGCGGCAGCGCATTCGGGCCGTACCAATAGTTGTCGATCGTCGTGAATGTTTGCGTGGTCGGAACCGAAGCGTCGAACACGATCGTGTTCGGCCCAGGGCCTTCCCCCGCGCAGTTGCCCGTGTTGGTTGTGATTGAGCCGATCGGGGCCGCGATGACGCCGTTCGTGCCGTTCGCTACCGCGATCGCCTGCGCCAATGTGCAAGTGCTGCTGCCCGGAGTAACGCTGCTGTCATTCGTCACAGTGATGGTGCCGGCCTGCGCCACGCCGGAAGTGCACAACAATGCGGCCGCAACAATGTGGAATTTCGACAGTACGGACATGGATTTCCCCCTGATGCCGGAATCTGCACCGAACCGACAGGATACTCCTGCGGCGCGAGCGACAGCTAAGCGGCGGCGAATTGCAGGCCGCTACTTCTGTTATTGGCCGTTTCCTGCCCGTGACCATCATGAATACCAGGTGATCAGAAGTTCCCGGCGCTAGTGATCAAAGCGACCGGCGCTCGCAGTCAAGGCCGGATTTGTTGGTGTTCATTGATTCCTGCTTATCCATCATATTGCCTGCTCCGGCCGGGTGCGCGTAAATGTCTGGGTCAGGCTCGGTTTGTACGTTTTTCGGCGTCGTGCCAACCGGCAAGAACAGCTTCGCGCATTCCTCGCGCGTCGGCAAGTGCATTATGTGGTAGCTCGCTGAATGCTTCGATTCTCAAGACCTCCATCGTTAACGGTGGTGTGTCTATCCGAAGCCCAGCGTCAGTAATCAGCGCCACACAAAAATGCGCTACGTCTTCCGGCCAATCAGCCATCACATGAATCGAGTCGAACTGCCGCAAGAACATGAATAAGCTTGATGTGAGCATCGCCTTGTCCGGTAGCGCGCGCTTGCCCAAAATCGGCATCACGTGCTCAGCCACCCAATCGCCAGGCTTCTCACACATCACAACTTCGTACCATTCGCGTCCGTCTTCAGCGACAATTGCCATTGAAATGAGTTCACCCCCGAACCCGTTGTATTCGCAATCCAGAAACAGTCTCATGCCTTCTCCAGTCGAGCGTGTCCGAATTCTGGTGCAACTGTAACCGAACAGCGTCCAATTCTGACCGACGGTTTCCGTTGAAATCGGATGAGGAGTATTTCAAGACGGCCACGGCTGAAGCATTCATACGCGACCATCCGGGCGAAAGCGGTCAGCGCGGACACTGACAGTTCGACGGCGATTTCAATTACGCTGCCGTCACGACGGAAAGGGTATCGCCCGAACCGCGGCAACGGCGCTCGTACGTTGCGCCACTTTCGGCGCAAAGTGGCGCAAATTTCGGAGCTAATCCACGAACCGAATGGAAAAGCGGCGCAAAGTGGCGCAAAGTGGCGCAAATTTCGGAACTAATCCACGAGCCGAATGGAAAAGCGGCGCAAAGTGGCGCAAATGCGCCACCGTTACATGAATCGCTGCCAAAAACCTGGAAGTACGCTCCAGTCGTTAGCCAAAACTGACTGTGGACATTTTGACAATGCGTTCGGTAGAATTTCTGCTCGTTGAGCTGAATCTCGTTCGTATTAATTTAACTGCGTGCGCTGGTCCGTCGCAATCACAGCTTCCCGCCAAATTGATAAGCGCGCCGGTCTGACCGATCGGACCTTCGTAGCGGTGCGCGCTTTTGACCGGTTGCTGCCGTTGACACAGCCGACCCCCGTGAAGGTTAACTCAAAGTTGTATGCAGCGCCCCGACAGAGCCGGCAACCATAACGGCAATGCGTGCGAATGTACCATTCATGCGTATATTTATTCGCGTGATAATATCATTCTGCAC
>DATIVQ010000077.1:0-2134 GCA_035465735.1 Rudaea sp. | reverse complement strand
CTATCGTGGCGCCGAGGCTATTCCACCGTCACGCTTTTGGCCAAATTGCGCGGCTGGTCGACGTCGGTGCCGCGTTGCACGGCGACGTGGTAGGCGAGCAATTGCAGGGGAATCGTGAACACGATCGGCGCGATCAGTTCGCCGCAGGGCGGAAGCGCGAGCAAGTGGCCGCTGTCCTGGCGCATGTTGCGTGCGACGCTGGCGTCGGCGAGCACGTACAGTTCGCCGCCGCGCGCACGGACTTCTTCCAGGTTGGATTTGAGTTTTTCGAGCAGGTGATCGTTCGGCGCCACCGCGATCACCGGCATGGCCTCGTCCACCAGCGCAAGTGGGCCGTGCTTGAGTTCGCCGGCCGGATACGCCTCGGCGTGGATGTAGGAGATTTCCTTGAGCTTGAGCGCGCCTTCCATTGCAATCGGGAACTGCGTGCCGCGGCCGAGGAACAAGGTGTGATCCTTGGCGACGAAGCGTTCCGCCATCGCCTTGATGCGTTCATCCAGCGCGAGCGCATCGCGCACCGCGCCGGGCAGGGCTTCCAGTTGCTGCACGTACGCCGCGTAGCGCGTGGCGTCCAGGCCATGATGGCGGCCAAGTTCCAGCGCGAACAGCGCCAGCGCGGCCAGCTGCGTGGTGAACGCCTTGGTCGAAGCGACGCCAATTTCAGGACCGGCGCGCGTCATCAGGGTCAGCGCCGATTCGCGCACGATCGAGGATTCAGGCACGTTGCAGATCGCCAGCGTCGCCAGATACGTCTTCGACTTGGCTAGTTTCAGAGCCGCCAGCGTGTCCGCAGTCTCGCCGGATTGGCTGATCGTGACGAACAGCGTGTCGCCCGGCACGACCACGTCGCGATAACGGTATTCCGACGCGATCTCGACATTGCACGGCACGCCGGCAAGGCTTTCGATCCAGTAACGCGCGACCAGCGCGGCGTGATAGCTCGATCCGCAGGCGATCAGGTGCACGCAGCGGGTTTTCGTCAGCAGTTCGCGCGCGCCGACGCCGAAGATTTCGGTGAGGATGTGCCCGCCGGCGATGCGGCCTTCGAGCGTGTCGGCGAGCGCCTGCGGCTGCTCGTGGATTTCCTTGAGCATGTAATGGCGGTACTCGCCGCGTTCGACCGCGTCCGCGCCGAAATGCGCCTGCTTGACCGGGCGGTCGACCTTGGCGCCGTGTTCGTCGTAGATCGTGATGCCATTGATGGTCGCGTCGGCGATGTCGCCTTCGGCGAGATAAACGAAGCGCCGCGTCACCGGCAGCAGGGCGTGGATGTCCGAGGCGATGAACTGCTCGCCGTCGGCGAGGCCCGCCACCATCGGACTGCCGCGGCGCGCACCGATGACGCGCCCGGGCTCACGCATGCTGATCACGGCAATGGCGTAGGCGCCACGCAAGCGCGGCAGGGTCCTTTGCACGGCGGCGAGCAGATCCGCACCTTCGTTCTGGTAATGCTCGATCAGGTGGGCGATGACTTCGGTGTCGGTATCCGAAACAAACTCGAAGCCGAGCGCCTTCAATTCCGCGCGCAATTCCTCGTGGTTCTCGATGATGCCGTTGTGCACCACCGCGATGTTGTCGCGCGACACCATCGGATGCGCGTTGACCGTATTCGGCACGCCGTGCGTGGCCCAGCGCGTGTGCGCGATGCCGGTGAAGCCGGCGATCGGTTGCGAGGCGTGCAGGGCTTCCAGTTCGTGCACCTTGCCCTTGGTGCGCACGCGCTCCAGGCCCTTGTCCGTGAGCAGGGCGATGCCGGCTGAATCGTAGCCGCGGTATTCCAGCGCCTTCAGGCCCGCGATCAGCGTTCCGACGACATCGCGCCGCGCAGCGGCGCCGACGATTCCACACATGGGTCGATCCTCGAAATCAGAGGCGTATTTTAGCCGCAGTAGGGCTGAATACGCGGTTATTTCGGGGCTTTCTGCGGGCGTTTCCAGTCCGGGATCGTCCGTTGCTGGGTGCGTGCGACGGTGAGTTCGCCCGGCGGAGCATCGGCGCTGATGGTCGAGCCGGCACCGATCGTGGCGTCTTTGCCGACCGTGACCGGTGCGACGAGCGAGCAGTTCGAGCCGATGAAAGCCCCATCCTCAATCGTGGTGCGGTGCTTGTTCACGCCATCGTAGTTGCAGGTGAT
>DATIVQ010000076.1:0-2973 GCA_035465735.1 Rudaea sp. | reverse complement strand
TGGCGGATTGTTGCTGCGCGCCGGCGCCGACACGCTGGACTGGATCGTGCTGATCGAATTGGTCGCGCTCTTCGGTTATTGCATTCTCAGCTTCTTCCCGAGCGCGCACTACGATCCGAACTTCCGCCTGCTCGCGCAGTTTGTCGCTCCGGTGGTGCGCCCGTTCCGGAAATGGCTGCCGCCGTTGGGCGGCATGGATTTTTCGTGCTGGTTCGCTGCGATCGCGCTCGTGCTGGTGCGCATGCTGATCGTCGCGCCGCTGGCGGACTTTGCCATGCGCCTCTAGGGATACAGGAGTTTCCTGCTCCACGCGCCATCAATGAGGTCGTAGCGCACGCGATCGTGCAGGCGCGCGCGCTGGCCATGCCACAGTTCGATCATGTCGGGCACCAGGCGGTAACCGCCCCAGTGCGGCGGGCGCGGCACGGCCGAGCCTGCGAATTCGCGTTCGTACTGCCCGATACGCGCATCGAGCGTCGCGCGATCCGGCAACGTCTGCGACTGCAGCGATGCCCAGGCGCCGATCTGGCTGGCGCGCGCGCGCGTGGCGAAATAAGCATCGGATTCGGCAGCGGAGGTTTTTTCCACCACGCCTTCGACGCGCACCTGCACGCCATCGCGCAGCGTCTTCCAGTGCAGGCACAACGCCGCACTCCGATGTTCGCCGAGTTGCGCCGCCTTGGCACTTTCGTAATTCGTGTAGAACGCGAAGCCGCGCTCATCCATGTCCTTTAGCAGCACGATGCGCGCGGACACGCGTCCGCGCGCGTCGACGGTGGCGAGCGTCATCGCCGTGGGTTCCGGATCGCCGGCCGCGCGCGCGGCGTCGATCAAATCGCGCACCTGCGCGAGCGCCTCGGCAAGCAGAGCTTCCGGCATTCAGTCGACCAGGAAGTTGACGCGCATGTTGACGCGCCATTCGGCGACCGAACCGTCGTCGTTGGTGACCACCTTGAGGTCGTTGATCCAGGCGCCCTTGATATTCTTCACCGTCTTGCTTGCCTTCTTCAGGCCGCCGGTCACGGCATCCTCGATGCCCTTGGTGGACGATGCGCTCAACTCGATGACTTTCGTGATCTTGTTCATGGCTAGTCTCCTAGGGGTGCGCTGCCAGGCAGCCGTCAGAGTGTATCAGGCCGCAACGGCCCGCGATGTGCGCGGCAGCCAGCGCAACCAGATCAGCCAGAACACCAGCGCATCGAGAATGATCAGCGCCTGCCACAAATACAAATGGAACCAGTCGAACCATACCGTGTTCCATTCGTGCAGGTAGAACAGGCTGATGATGCGCACCACGTTCAGGCTCTGGATGGCGAGGAATCCGATCGCGATGCCGGCGAGCTTGTGCTTCCACGGCGACGGAAACGCAAGGATCGCCGACACCAGGATCAGCACCGCCTCCACGCCGTTGCAGCCGGCGACGATCTCAATGCCGCCGCCGCTGCGCGCGCTGAGGATGTCGTTGCCGCGCGCAATCACGTTGTGATCGAAAAGCAGCATGACCCACGCACTGACATGCGCGACGCCGGCGGTGAACGGCATGATCACGTGTGCCTGCACCGGTTGCAGCAGTTCGGCGGTGAACAAGACCAGCAGGCAGACGAGAAAAACGACGATGAAGCGGAGCATGGCGAAACTTCGGGACCAAAGTAGGTATTGTAGCGCGGCAGCGCACGCAAACATCCGCCGCCTCCTGCTAGGATTCGGCCATGAATCCCGCTCCCAACCTGTTTTTCGTCGGCCCGATGGGTGCCGGAAAGTCGACGCTCGGCAAACGCGTGGCCGAATCACTCGGCCTGCCTTTCTTCGACCTGGACCATGAAATCCAGGAGCAATGCGGCGCCGACATCGCGCTGATCTTCGACATCGAGGGCGAATGCGGATTCCGCCGCCGCGAAAGCGCGATGCTGGCCGAATTCGCCGCGCGCGAGGGCATCGTGCTGGCGACCGGCGGCGGCGCGATTCTGGACGCCCACAACCGCGCAACATTGCGCGAACGTGGCTTCGTGGTGTTTCTGGAAACCACCGTGGACGAACAGCTCGAACGTCTTGCGCGCGACCGCAAGCGACCGCTGCTCGCCGCGCCGGATCGGCGCGAACGCCTCGACCAACTCGCTGCCGCGCGCGATCCGCTGTACCGGGACATTGCCGACCTCGTCATTCCCGCCGGCCATCGGGGCAGCACGGCACAGGTCGCAGAGCGCATCTCGGCGCAACTGGCGCACGCCTGGCAACGCCGCGCGACCGGACGCGCGGCATGAGGCGCGCGGTGCGCGAACTCGCCGTGGAACTTGGCGCGCGCAGCTATCCGATCCGCATCGGCGCTGGCCTGCTCGCCGACTCCGCGCAGTGGCGCGATTCCCTGCCAGGCAGGCACGTGCTCGTCGTCAGCGACGAACACGTCGCGCCCTTGTATCTCGAGCGCGTCACCGCCGGTCTGCACGATCGGACCTTCTCGACATCGATACTTCCCGCCGGCGAGGCGCACAAGACGCTGGATTCCGCTGCGCGCATCTTCGCCGCGCTGTCCGAACTGAAAGCCAGCCGCGATGCCTGCGTGATTGCGCTCGGCGGCGGCGTGATCGGCGACGTCGCCGGTTTCGCGGCGGCCTGCTGGATGCGCGGCATCGCTTTCGTGCAGATGCCGACAACCTTGCTCGCGATGGTTGACTCCTCCGTCGGCGGCAAGACCGGCGTGGATCTGCCGCAAGGCAAAAACCTGGTCGGCGCCTTCCACCAGCCGCGCGCGGTGATTGCCGACACCGCGACATTGGCGACCTTGCCCGATCGCGAACTGCGCGCCGGATTTGCCGAAGTGATCAAATACGGCGCTCTCGGCGACGCGGAATTTTTCGCCTGGATCGAGAAGCACGCCGATGCCCTGCTTGCACGCGATGCGGACAAACTCGCCGAAGCGATCGCACGTTGCTGCACGCAAAAAGCCGGCATCGTTGCGCGCGACGAAACCGAACG
>DATIVQ010000075.1:0-4392 GCA_035465735.1 Rudaea sp. | reverse complement strand
GCTCCAAAGCGTTTGCGATGCAAGTCTCGTCTCGCGCGCCTGCTGCGCGGCCAGGGCCGCTGGAGTCTCGCGCACGCGCACGGGCGCGCAGGCGGCGAGCGCGAGTATTGCCAGCGCAAGAGCCAGGCGCCCGGAAAATTGTGGAAACGTATGCGTCACGATTCGAGCCGCTTCATCGTTTCCAGCAGCACCTTGTTCTTGGCGTCCTTCTTTTGCGCCTGCGTCCAGATTTTTTTCGCTTCGCCCTTTTGTCCGCTCACCCACAGCACCTCGCCCAGGTGCGCGGCGATTTCGGGATCGGGCTGCTTGGCGTAGGCCGCGCGCAAGTGTTTGACGGCCTCCTTGAGATGGCCAAGTTTGTACTGCACCCATCCCATGCTGTCGATGATGGCGGGTTCGTCGGGCTTGAGCGCCAGCGCCTTCTCGATCAACGTGAGCGCCTCGGCCTGATCGCGCGTGCGATCGGCGAGCGTATAGCCCAGCGCATTCAAAGCGTCGGCGTTGTTCGGCTGCAAGGCCAGCAATCGGCGCAGGTCGAGCACGGCGGCATCGACGTGATCCAGATCGTCGTTGAGCAGGGCGCGCGCGTAGAGCAGGCGCGGATCGTCCGGCAATGCCTGCAAGCCGCGGTCATAGACGGCGACGGCTTCCTCGCCGCGCTCATGCCGGTCGAGGATTTCGGCTTCCATCAGGAAAGCGTCGCCGACCTGCTTGTCGTCGTCGCCGCTGCGCGCCTGCAACTGATGCAACCGATCCAGCGCCTGCGTGAGGTGTCCGGTCTGATCCAGCAGCAAGGCGCTGCGCAACTGCGCCTGCGGCCAGTGCTCGTCGTTGGCCGGGACCTTTTCGTACCAGTTCAAAGCTTCGGACTTATGTTCGAGCAGTTCGGCCAGCTCGCCGAGCAGGTTCAGGCGCGTGCCGTTGCGCGGCGCCTTGTCGGCCAGCAGTTCCTTGTACAGCGGCGCGATCAGGGCCTTGTCGTTCGCGCGCGCTGCATAGGCGGCGCGCGCGGAGTAGCTGTAATCGTCCTGCTTGCCGGACGCGAGCACTTTCGCCGCTTCAGTATTTTCGCCCATCTGCCCGAGCACGGTCGCATAGGCCACGCGCAGGTGCGTGTTTCCGGCATTGCGCTTGAGCGCTTCAATGAACAGCACGCGTGCGCCAACCTTGTCGCCGGATTTGAGCTTGAGTTCCGCGCCCCAGACGTAGGCCGGCGCGTCGCCGAAGCGGGTGATCGCCTCCTTGCTCAGGGTGCCTGCCAGCGTGCCGGCGCCCAGGCGATCGGCCAACACGCTCACGGCGACCCAAGTCGCGGATTTCCTGCCGAGCAACTCGGGCGTTGCGAGTTTGTGCAACAGCCCAGCGGCTTGCGCCTTGTCGGCGGACGCGATGAGGACGCGGCCGATCGCGCCCCAGCCCTTGCCGTCGGGTTGCTGCGCCAATTGCCTCAAGTCTTCCAGCGCGGCATCGGGCTTGCCGTCATGCAGGGCGACGCGCGCGCGTGCCTGCCACAGCAAGGGATCGTCGGTGCGCAATTGCTGCCAGCGTGCGATGCCGGATCGCGCCAGGTCCCAATCCTTGGCGGCGATGGCCACATCCACTGCCTCGTCGGCCAGGGCGGGATCGTCGCTGAGCGCGGCGGCCTTCGCAAACTCGTGCGCCGCCGCGGCGACGTCGCCTCGTTCCAGCGCGAACTGGCCGGCGAGTTTCATCGCCAGCACGTCCGCGCCGACGGCCACCGGCGCGACCGCCAGATGCTGCAGCGGCTGCGGCGAAGCGGCGGACTGGCGCTGCGCCGGCAGGCTTGCGCATCCGGCAAGGATGGCCGCAAAGACGGTGGTAGGAAGGCGGTACAATGATGTCATTGAATTTTTCCGGCCGATACGCCTGTAGTTTAGCCGACATGCCCCTGCCCGCATGGCCTTGATCGCATGACCCTTATCGCCCTCGGACTCAATCACCAGACCGCGCCCCTGCCGGTGCGCGAAAAGGTGGCGTTCGCGCCCGCGGCGATGCCGTCGGCATTGTCGGATCTGGCGCGTCAGGCGGGCGTGAACGAGGCCCTGATCCTGTCCACCTGCAATCGCACCGAAGTGTACGTGGACGTGCAGCCGGGCGCCGAAAGCGTGCCGCGCGACTGGCTACTCGGCCATTACGACTTGGACGTGCGCCGGCTCGACGAGTTCCTCTACCGGCATGCGGACAACGCCGCCGTGCGGCATTTGTTCCGCGTCGCCACGGGCCTGGATTCGATGGTACTGGGCGAACCGCAGATTCTCGGTCAGGTGAAGGATGCCTACCAGCTCGCGCGTGAAGCGGGCACCCTGCGCTCGCCGATGGAACGCCTGCTGCAGCAAACCTTCGCCGTGGCCAAGCGCGTGCGCACGGAAACGCGCATTGGCGCGAATCCCGTCTCGGTCGCATTCATCGCAGTGCGCCTGGCCGAGCGTCTGTTCGCGGATTTGAGCGAAGCCTGCGTGCTGCTGATCGGCGCCGGCGAAACCATGGAATTGGCCGCGCGCCATCTCGCTGAATCTCGCGTGCAGCGCCTGATCGTCGCCAACCGCACGCTGGAAAACGCGCAGGCGTTGGCAGGGCGTTTTTCCGGCTACGCTATCGCACTCACCGACCTGCCGCGGCACCTGGCCGAAGCCGACATCGTGATCAGCTCCACCGCCGCGCGTGAACCGATGCTCACGCACGCCATGGTCGCCGACGCGATCCAGGCACGCCGGCGCCGGCCGATGTTCCTCGTCGACCTCGCCGTGCCGCGTGACATCGAAGCCCAGGTTTCGACACTGGAAGATGTATACCTTTACACCATCGACGACCTGCGCCAGGCAGTCGACGCGAACCTGCGCTCGCGCCAGGAAGCGGCGGCGGAAGCCGACGCGCTGATCGATCTGTCGGTGGCACACTACGCCGCCTGGCGCCGTGCGCTGGAAAGCGGCAATCCGCTGCCGCAGTTGCGCCACGCCGCTGAAAGCCGGCGCGACGAGGTGCTGGCGCGCGCGCGTGCCCTGCTTGCGAACGGACGCACGCCGGAACAGGCCCTGGAATATCTTGCGCATACGCTGACGAACAAGCTGATGCACGCGCCGAGCGCGAACCTGCGCGCGGCCGCGCTGCGCGGCGACGATGAGTTGCTGCGCGCCGCCAAGCGCCTGTTCGATGCGACCGCCGACGGCACGGACGCGGACGCATGATGCCGTCGATCCGGCGCCGGCTCGACGCCCTCGCCGAACGCCATCAGGAAGTCGCCCTGCTCCTCGCCCAACCCGAGGTGATCGGCGACAACGCGCGTTTCCGCGACCTGTCGCGCGAGTATGCACAGTTGCAGCCGCTCGCCGACACGCTGGCGCGCTTCGACGCCATGGAAAAATCGTTGATCGCGGCGCGGGCGATGCTGGAAGATCCCGATCTGCGCGAACTGGCCGAATCCGAGATTGCCGAACTCGATGCCCGGCGCGAGGCGCTGGACCGCGAATTGAACGTCCTGTTGCTGCCCAAGGACGCGCGCGACGAGGCCAACATCTTCCTCGAAGTGCGCGCCGGCACCGGCGGCGACGAGGCCGCGATCTTTGCCGGCGACCTGTTCCGTATGTACGCGCGCTATGCCGAGTCGCGCGGCTGGCGCGTGGAAATCCTGTCGTCGAATCCCGGCGAGCATGGCGGCTACAAGGAAATCGTCGCCCGCATCGAAGGCGCGGGCGTGTTCGCCCGCCTCAAGTTCGAGTCCGGAGCGCACCGCGTGCAGCGCGTGCCGGCAACCGAAGCGCAAGGCCGCATCCACACCTCGGCGGCGACCGTGGCGATACTGCCGGAAATGGACGCGATCGAAGACGTCGATCTGAATCCCGCCGACCTCAAGATCGATACGTTCCGCGCGTCCGGCGCCGGCGGCCAGCACGTCAACAAAACCGACTCGGCGATCCGCATCACGCATCTGCCCAGCGGCATCGTCGTGGAATGCCAGGACGAGCGCAGCCAGCACAAGAATCGCGCGCGTGCATTGTCGCTGCTGAAAGCGCGCCTGCTCGACGAACAGCGCGCCAAGCAGACCGCCGCTCAAGCGGACAGCCGCCGCTTGCAGGTCGGCTCCGGCGACCGCAGCGAAAAAATCCGCACCTACAACTTCCCGCAAGACCGCATCACCGACCACCGCATCGGGTACAGCCGCTCCAACATCCCCGGTGCACTTAGCGGCGAAATCGATGACCTCATCGAAAAGTAGGCCGAATACGACCGCCAGCTGATTAACGACGGACAGTAGCGTGCCGCGGGTTCTCATAACCGGGCGAAGCGGGAGTGGCAAAAGCACTGTGTGCCGCGAACTGCAGGTGCAAGGTTTTCCAGCGTTTGACGGTGATGAGGTTGCAGGGCTGGCACGCT
>DATIVQ010000074.1:0-11208 GCA_035465735.1 Rudaea sp. | reverse complement strand
GCGCACGCGGCCCTGCGGCGACAGCCAGGCATTCCATTGCCAGTGTCCATCGGACAGCGCGAGCACGTCGTTGCAGAACTGCGCATGGGCGAACGCGGCAGCGTCCGCTCCGGTTATTTCAAGCACTTGCGTTGGCAGACTAATCATCGACGGCGCGTAGCGTTATACTTCGGCCGTCAATGTAGGCGCGAGCCGGGAATCGATCAAGCCGCGCGCGAATCAGGACGAGCCATGCCCCAGCCAGGACCGGATCCCATCGCTGCCCGGACGCCGCCACGAAGCGAGGCGACGCCCGCACCAGAGCCCGCGCAGCCCGTCGAGATCGGTGGGCGCGACGGACCCGATCCGGTGCGTTACGGCGACTGGGAAAAGAACGGTCGTTGCATCGACTTCTAGGACGATTGCCATGAGCCAAACCGTACGACCGCTATCGCCGCATCTGGGCATCTACCGCTGGCGCGTGAACATGTGGCAGTCGGTGTTGCACCGCCTGACCGGATTGTTCCTGTGCCTGGGGACGCTGATGCTGGCCTGGGGACTGATCGCCGCCGCCACTGGCGCCGAGGCATGGGCCACGTTCATAGCGCTTTGCGCCAGCGGAATCGGGATCGCACTTCTGATTGCGTGGACGTGGGCGCTGCTGTTCCACCTGTGCAACGGCATCCAGCATCTGTTTCGCGACGCCGGCATGGGTTACGACGCGGCGCAGCGCGATCATTCGCGCACGCCGAGCTATTTCGCCACGGGTTGGATCGTGATTGCGGCGAGCGTCGTGTTGACCACCCTGGTCTGGATTTGCCTTTTCGTGCGTGCGAGCGGAGGTGCGGCATGAGCGCACGCGTGGGCACCGATGACGTGCGCGGCGAATTGCGCAACCCGATGAAATACGCGCGCGGACTCGGCTCAGCACAGTCCGGCGTCCGTCACTGGTGGCTGCAACGCATAACCGCCGTCGCGCTGGTGCCGCTAAGCCTGTGCTTCCTGTGGTTGTGCGCCGGTCTCGTGCACGCCGATTACGCGACAGTGCGTGCGGCGATCGGGCAACCCGTGCATGCCGTCTTGCTGGTCGCGTTCGTGGTCAGCGCGTTCTGGCACGGCGCGCTCGGCCTGCAGGTTGTCATCGAGGATTACGTGCACACGCGCTGGCAGGAAGTCTTGCTGCAAGTTGCGGTGCGTTTCGGCGCCTTTCTCGCCACTGTCGCTTGCATCTTCGCGATCGCGCGAATCGCCTTGGGATAAGACATGGAAAGCTACAAGATTCACGAACACAAATACGACGTCGTCGTGGTCGGAGCCGGCGGTTCCGGCCTGCGCGCCACCTTCGGCATGGCCGAACAAGGTCTCAATACCGCCTGCATCACCAAGGTATTCCCGACGCGTTCGCATACGGTTGCCGCGCAGGGCGGCATCGCCGCCGCACTCGGCAACATGGGCGAGGACGACTGGCGCTTCCACTTCTACGACACGGTGAAGGGTGGCGACTGGCTCGGCGACCAGGACGCGATCGAATACATGTGCAAGAACGCGCCGGCCGCGGTGATCGAACTCGAACACTACGGCGTGCCGTTCTCGCGCACCGAGGCCGGCAAGATCTACCAGCGCCCGTTCGGCGGCATGACGACGCATTTTGGCAAGGGCACGGCGCAGCGCACCTGCGCGGCGGCCGACCGCACCGGCCACGCCATGCTGCACACGCTGTATCAGCAATCGCTCAAGCACGATGCGCGCTTCTACATTGAATACTTTGCGCTGGATTTGATCTTTGACACCGAAGGCGTTTGCCGCGGGGTGCTCGCGCTGGACATGAATGAGGGAGAATTGCACCTGTTCCGCGCGCACGCCGTGGTGCTCGCAACCGGCGGCTACGGGCGCGCGTATTTTTCCGCCACCAGTGCACATACCTGTACTGGTGACGGCGGCGGCATGGCGCTGCGCGCGGGACTCGCGCTGCAGGACATGGAATTCGTGCAGTTCCATCCCACCGGCATCTACGGCGCCGGTTGCCTGATCACCGAAGGCGTGCGCGGCGAGGGCGGATACCTGACCAATTCCAAGGGCGAACGCTTCATGGAGCGTTATGCGCCCAACGCCAAGGACCTGGCCTCGCGCGACGTCGTCAGTCGCTCGATGACGATCGAGATCCGCGAAGGGCGCGGCGTTGGCGAGCACAAGGATCACGTCTTCCTTAACCTGATGCACCTGGGCCCCGACGTCATCCACGAGCGCCTGCCCGGCATCACCGAGACCGCGCGCATCTTTGCCGGCGTCGACGTCACCAAGCAGCCGATCCCTGTGTTGCCGACGGTGCACTACAACATGGGCGGCATTCCGACGAATTACCATGGCGAAGTCGTGCAAAAGCGCGGTGCCGACAACGACGCGGTCGTGCCGGGCCTGTTCGCGGTCGGCGAAGCGGCCTGCGTGTCCGTACACGGCGGCAATCGCCTCGGCTCCAATTCACTGCTCGATCTGGTGATCTTCGGCCGTGCCGCCGCGCATCGTGCCGGCGAAATCCTCAAGCCCGGCGCACCGCACAAGGACCTGCCGGCTTCGGCCTGCGACGCCGCACTGGCGCACTTCGACAAGGCGCGCAACGCCAACGGCGCGACGCCGACCGCCGACCTGCGCCTGCGGATGCAACGCGTCATGCAGCAGGACGCCGCCGTGTTCCGCACCGGCGAAACGCTGAAGCAGGGCTGTGCCAACATTTCCGCGGCGTTCGATGCGTTCAAGGATGTGCGCGTGACGGATCGCTCGCTGGTGTGGAATTCGGATTTGATCGAGACCCTGGAACTGCACAACCTTCTCGTGCAGGCCGTGGCGACGATGTATTCGGCCGAACAGCGCCACGAAAGCCGCGGCGCGCATGCACGCGAGGATTTTCCGAACCGCGATGACGTGAACTGGATGAAGCACACGTTGGTCGGCATCGATGCCAACGGCAAGGCAACATTTGATTACCGTCCGGTGCACATGCAGCCAATGACGAACGATGTGGAAGCCGTGCCGCCGAAGGCGCGGGTGTACTGAACCGAACGGAGAGCGACGTGGCCGAGTTCACACTGCCGAAGAATTCCAAAGTCCGCAAAGGCAAGAAATACCCGGCCAAGGCGGGCGCGAAGGACGTGCGCACGTTCCGCATCTACCGCTGGAACCCGGACGATGCGGAAAATCCTCGCGTCGACGAATACGAAGTCGATCTCGCCGCCTGCGGGCCGATGGTCCTGGACGCGCTGATCAAGATCAAGAACGAAGTCGACTCGACGCTGACGTTCCGGCGTTCCTGCCGCGAGGGCATCTGCGGTTCCTGCGCGATGAACATCGATGGTGGCAACACGCTGGCCTGCACCAAGGCGATAGGCGACTGCAAGGGCGACGTCGCCATCTATCCGCTGCCGCACATGCC
Organism: Rudaea sp.; assembly: GCA_035465735.1. GTDB lineage: Bacteria > Pseudomonadota > Gammaproteobacteria > Xanthomonadales > Rhodanobacteraceae > Rudaea. The sequence goes on along the minus strand of DATIVQ010000074.1, from coordinate 7,802 downwards.
GGTGGTCAAGGACCTGGTTCCGGACCTTAGCCACTTCTACGCGCAGCACGCCTCGATCAAGCCGTGGCTGCGCACGCAGAGCGCGCCGCCGCCCGATTCGGAGCGCCTGCAATCCATCGACGACCGCAAGAAGCTCGACGGCTTGTACGAATGCATCCTGTGCGCGTGCTGCTCCACGGCGTGCCCCAGCTACTGGTGGAATCCGGACAAGTACCTCGGCCCGGCAATCCTCCTGCAGGCCTATCGCTGGATCGCCGATTCGCGCGACGAGGACACCGGTGCGCGTCTGGACGAACTGGAAGACCCGTTCAAGCTCTACCGGTGCCATACCATCATGAACTGCACGAACACCTGTCCGAAGGGACTGAATCCAGCCAAGGCGATCGGCGAAATCAAGAAGCTTCTGGTCGAGCGCAAAGGGCCCTGAGCGCATGGATTCACGCCTGATGTGGTGGCCTGCCGTGGCGATGGCGGCGCTGACTTTCGCCGTCTGGTTGCGCATGTATTTCATGCGCGTCGGTGAGATGAAGCGCGAACGCATCCACCCGCAGGCAGTCGCGCTGTCGGCGCAGATGACCGAGCGCCTGAAGGACACGCGCGCCGCCGACAATTTCCGCAATCTGTTCGAATTGCCGGTGCTGTTCTATCTGGCACTCGTCGTCGCCGTGCAGACCGGGCAGGTAATCGCCAGCACGCTGGCCTTGGCGTGGGCTTTCGTTGCGCTGCGCATTGCGCACAGCGCGATTCACTGCAGCTACAACAAGGTTTACCACCGCTTCTACGCCTATCTGACCGGTGGCCTGGTGCTCTGGCTGCTGTGGGCCATGCTGGCATTTGGCCTGATGCGATGAGTGCGGATGTTGCGCGCCTGCGCTGGCGCAGCCGGCGCGGCATGCGCGAATTGGACCAACTGCTCGGCTGGTGGCTGGACGCACGTTTCGCGCAAGCCGAGGCCTCCGCACAACGCGCCTTCGTCGAATTGCTCGAAGAGCAGGATCCGCAGCTTTGGGATTGGCTCAGCGGACGCGAAACTCCGCCGCGCGGCGATTGGCGGCTCATCGTCGATGAAATCCGCAACCGCAATAGCGTTTGATTATCGGCCGTCGTGCTGGCTGGTCGCGGCCATCGCCCTCATGGCCGTGCTGGCTGTCGCCGCGATCGCGCTGAGTGGCATTCCATCATGGATCCGGATTTTCGGAGCGATCGCTGCCGTGGCTTGCGCCGGCTTCTCCCTGGGCAGGTACCTGCGTCCGCTCGTGCGCCGCGCTGCGTGGCAGCAGGGTGGGCATTGGCACGTAGCGGATGCAGGCGGCCGTGAATTCACCGCGGAATTGATTCGCGGCGTGGCGCGCGGCGCCTGGATCGTACTGAATCTGCGCCGCAGCGATGGCAGGCATTTGGCGCTGATCCTCGGCCCGGGCAACTGCACGGCGGATACGCGCCGGCAGTTGCGTGTGCGCTTGGCGCGCATTGAAAGCGCCGCATAAAATACCGGCCGCGGAGTGTAACGCGGCCGGTTTCCCGAAACGTCCTTGTTGTCCTGTGGATCAGTCGGTCAGAAACGATACTCGGCGCTGACCGAGACCAGGTCCGGATTCGTGTTGAACCCGCTCTTGTTGACCTTGTAATAGTCGTAGTTCAAGCCGACGCTCACATTGTTGCTGAAGTCGTAGCCGAAGCCGGCACCGGCGTAATACTTGGTGCTGGTGTCGTCCACGGACACGGGCGGCGTGGTGCCGGCGATCGCGCCCTTGACGTCCGCGCGGAACAAACCGGCGCGGCCACTGATGTACCACTGCGGGGTGATGTTGAAGTGGCCGTTCACGCCGGCGGTCCAACCGCTGAATTTCGCATTCGGGAATCCGGCGTAGGCACTCTTGGGCCCGAACGAACCCAGGTCTGTGTAGCCGCCTTCGATGCCGAGCGCGACATCGGGATTGATCGCCCAGCGGTAGCCGATGTTGGCATCGTAGCCGGTGTCGTTGTCGTTGTAGGCACCTTTGTCCAGGTTCGACTGGCCGATGCCGCCGTTGATGAAGAAGCCGCCGTTGTCGCCTTCGGCGGCGTGGCTGATGGCGGGTGCGGCGGCGAGACCGGCGGCGGTCAGGGCCAACGCGATCAGGGTGATTTTCATTGCAGTACTCCTACGGGGGTGGGGAATGTTGCGGCGATTGCGCGGCGCAACTCACCGCAAGCTACACAGCAGACTGGATATGCGGCCTGAACATTCCAATTGCAATACGCACGGGTTTAGTAATTGTTCAGCAAGCTGACTGCGATGCGCCCCGCGCCGCTCGCCGCGCTTGCCTGATCCGTCGCGCTCGTGCACTCTGCGCGGACTTTGCCGCCACCGGCCCGCGTAGTCCCATCACGATGTTCCGCCCGCTCGAACTTTTCATCGGACTGCGCTACACGCGCGCCAAGCGCCGCAATCACTTCATCTCCTTCATCTCGCTGGTGTCGATGCTTGGCATCGCCGTTGGCGTGACCGCGCTGATCACGGTCATTTCGGTCATGAATGGCTTTGAGCAGCAGCTCACGCAACGCATTCTCGGCATGGTCGCGGACGCGACGATCTCGGGTGTCGGCGAGAGCGTGCAGGACTGGCAGGGCGCGGTGAAGCAGGCCTACGCCAATCCGCATGTGCGCGGCGCGGCGCCGTACGTGGAAAAAGTCGCTCTGCTTCAGGGCCGGCGCGTGACCGGCGGCGTGATCCGCGGCGTGCTGCCGGACGCGGAGGGCAAGGTTTCCGATATCGGCCGTAAGATGACCAAGGGCAATCTCGCGGCGCTGACGCCGGGCAGCTATGGCATCGTGCTCGGCGATGAGCTTGCAATGCAGCTTGGCGTCACGGTCGGCGACAAGGTCACCGTGTACACGCCGGACGTGAACGTCACGCCGATCGGCGCCTTGCCGCGCTTCAAGCGCTGCAACATCGTCGGGATTTTCTCGGTCGGCTTCCAGGAATACGACGACGGCATGGGCGTGATGAACATGACCGACGCCGAACATCTGTTCCAGCTCGACGGTCCGACCGGAATTCGATTGAAGCTCGACGACAAGTTTCGCGCCTGGGAAATCGGCGACGCACTGGCGCAAAAGCTCGGCCACTTCTACCGCGTGCAGGACTGGCGCGAGGGCCACGCCAATTTTTTCAGCGCGGTGTCGATGGAGAAGAAGGTGATGTTCATCATCCTCTCGTTGATCGTCGCGGTGGCCGCGTTCAATCTCGTTTCCACGCTGGTGATGCTGGTACAGGACAAGCAGGCCGACATCGCCATCCTGCGCACGCTCGGCACTTCGCCGCGCAGCATTATGGGCATCTTCATGGTGCAAGGCACGATCGTCGGCAGCGTCGGCATCGCACTCGGCGTATTTGGCGGGGTGCTGCTCGCGACTAATCTGCCGGCGCTGGTGAAGTGGGTTGAACACGTGTTCCACGTCGAATTCCTGTCGCCGGACATCTACTACATCAGTGAAGTACCCTCGGACATGCACTGGAGCGACGTCGGCTGGATCGCGGCCGTGGCCTTCGTGTTCTGCCTTTTCGCGACCGTTTATCCGGCCTGGCGCGCCGCGCGCACGCAGCCGGCGGCGGCGTTGCGCTATGAATGATTCGAATGTAACCATTCGCAAGGCCCGCGTGTCCGACGCGCCGCTGCTGTGTGCCGCCGAACGCGAGACCGCACGGGTTCCGGGACGCCTCGTCTCGTTGCCGCATGAACTCGGCGAGGAGGCGTTCGTGCGCAAAATCGCCGAACTGGCCGAGGCGGGCAGCTATCTTGTCGCCGAGCGCGACGGTGCCGTTGTCGGCCATGCGTTGCTGGATTGCGCCGGTCCGCAAGCGGCGCTGGCGCATGTCCGCACGTTGACCGTCGTGGCGCATCCGCGGCACACGGGGCAGGGCGTGGGCACCGCGTTGATGCTCGCCCTGCTCGATTGGGCGCGCTCGGATCCGCAAGTGGAACGCGTCGAATTGCGCGTGCGCGAAACCAACGCGGCGGCAATCCGCTTGTACAAGAAATTCGGTTTCACGGAAGAAAGTCGCTTCCGTCAGCGTCTGCAACTCGCGGACGGAAAATATCTCGACGACATCGGCATGACCTGGTTTGCTTCGGAGCATCGGCCATGAACGGCACCGTCCTGCGCGCGCACGACATTTCCAAGACCTACAGCGAGGGCGATCTCAACACCGAGGTGTTGCGCGGCGCGAGTTTCACGCTGGAACGCGGCAAGACACTGGCCATCGTCGGCGCATCCGGTTCCGGCAAGAGCACGCTGCTGCATATTCTCGGTGGACTGGATACGCCCAGTCGCGGCGAAGTCGAGGTGACGGGCCGCACGATGTCGGCGCTGTCGGATCGCGAACGCGGCGAATTACGCAACCGCTCGCTCGGATTCGTCTACCAGTTCCATCACCTGCTGCCTGAATTCACCGCCCTGGAAAACGTGTGCATGCCGCTGCTGATCCGTGGCGCGGCGATTGCCGAAGCCAGCCGTGAAGCGGAAGATCTGCTCAAGCGCGTCGGTCTCGGCAAGCGCCTTGCGCATAAGCCAGGAGAACTCTCTGGCGGCGAGCGCCAGCGCTGTGCCGTCGCGCGTGCCCTGGTCACCAAGCCGGCCTGTGTGCTCGCCGACGAACCAACCGGCAATCTCGACGAGAGAAACGCCGCGCAGGTTTACGACCTCATGCTGGAGCTCAATCGAGAAATCGGCACCAGCCTCGTCCTGGTCACGCACGACAATGCGCTGGCGCAGCGCATGGACAGCGTGCTCGAATTGCACGAGGGCGTGCTGCGCACACCATAGCAGCGAATTTCGTCTAACCGGCATGACGGAACACTGGGGAGTCGTCTTGCGCATCAGATTTCCATTAGCGGAATTTTTTCGGCCAGCCACGGCGTTGGCCCTGCTCGCCGGCGCGTTGGCGGTGCAGACATTGCACGCGCTGCCGTCGCGCTGGATGGATGCCGCACTCGCGCTCGTTGCGATTGCACTGGTCGTGTTTGTGCCCCGCGTGCGCTGGCTCGGATTTTTCCTGCTCGCCGTAGCGTGGACGATGTGGCGCGCCGATGTGGCGCTTTCGCAGCGCCTGCCGCGTGCGTTGGAAGGTGCCGACGTTGTCGTCAGCGGGCGCGTGCACGGCTTGCCGCGCGCACAGGATGACGCTACGCGCTTCGAGTTCGATGCGGACTCGGCCACGCACGACGGCAAACCCATCGCTATTTCCGGGCGCCTGCGCCTGGCCTGGTACGACACCGCGCAAGACCCCGCGCCGGCGATCGCGCCGTGCTCGGACTGGAGCCTGCGCGTGCGCCTGAAGCGGCCGCGCGGCGGCGTGAATCCGGGTGGTTTCGATTTCGAGCGCTACGCGCTGGAGGCCGGCATCGTCGCCACCGGATACGTTCGCGCGGATGCGCACAATGCGCAAACCGGCGCCGCGTCGTTATGCGTCGATCGCCTGCGCGCGCGCATCGGCGATGGTATCGACTCGACGCTCGGCGATACGGCGAGCGCACATCTGTTGCGCGCGCTCGCCTTCGGCGACCAGCAGGCGATGGACGGGCGGGAATGGGCGGTCGCGCGCGCGACAGGGATCCCGCACCTGATCGCGATTTCAGGATTGCATATCGCGCTGTTCGCGAGTTTCGGCATCGGCCTGGTGCGGCTGCTCTGGAAACTCGCGCCGCGCTTGACCCTGCGCTGGCCGGCGCCGCTGATCGAGGCGGTCGCGAGCTTGGTGTTCGCCGCCGCCTATGCCCTGATTGCCGGTTTTGGGCTGCCGACGCGGCGGGCGCTGGTGATGATCACGGCCCTGCTCGCGGCCAACCTCGCGCGGCGCGCCCGTGCGCCGGTGCATGGCCTTGCCCTCGCCGTCGTCGCGTTGCTGGCGTGGAACCCGGCTTGCGTGCTCAGCGCCGGATTCTGGCTGTCCTTCGTCGGCGTCGCGTGGCTGATGTTCTGCCTTAACGGCGCGGGCGAGCGCCGGCGCTGGTGGCGCGAACTCGTCACCGCGCAAGGCGTGGCGAGTCTGGGTTTGCTGCCGCTCGGCATCTGGTTCTTTGGGCAAAGCTCGCTGGTCGGCCCGATCGCGAATCTTGTTGCCGTGCCGTGGATTTGTTTCTTCGTATTGCCATTGACGGTGGTTGCGTCACTGCTGGTGCTGATTGTTCCTGCGTTCGGCACGCCGCTGCTGCAAATCGCCGGCTGGGCCATGCAATCGCTGTGGTGGCTGCTGGAGAAGATGGCCGCATGGCCGGGCGCGCTGTGGTATTTCCCGGAGCCGACGATTTGGGCGCTGGCCTTGGCCACGCTCGGCGCGCTGTGGCTGCTCTTGCCGCGTGGTATGCCGGCGCGGGCGCTGGGGGTGTTCCTGTTCCTGCCATTGTTGTGGCCGGCAAGAGCGCCGCTCGCCGATGGCGCGTTCGAGGCCTACATGCTCGACGTAGGTCAGGGGCTGTCGTTCGTCGTGCGTACGCGCGACCACGCCGTGATCTACGATGCCGGCGCAAAATTTCCGTCCGGATTCGATTTCGGCGAAGCCGCGGTCGTCCCTGCGCTGCATGCGCTCGGCATCGAACGCATCGATCGGCTGATCGTCAGCCATGCCGACAACGACCATGCCGGCGGCGCGGCGGCGATCGCCACGGCATGGCCGGGCGTCGCGGTTTCATCCGGCGAACCGGATCGCCTGGAGATTCCGGCCGGGCAATGTCTGGCCGGCGAAAGCTGGAACTGGAACGGCGTGGAATTCCGCATCGTGCATCCGCACGAGCCGCTGTCATCGGTCGACAACGATCGCTGTTGCGTGCTCGCCGTGCGCAGCGGCGGCAGCGAGCTAGTGCTGACCGGCGACATCACGAAAGCCGTCGAACCCGACATCGCGGCAGCGCTCTATCCGGTCGCGCCGCACCTGATCCTGCAGGTCCCGCACCACGGCAGCAAGACCTCGTCGAGCGCAAATTTCATCGGCGCGGTGCACCCGGCATTGGGACTGATTTCGGCCGGATACCGCAACCGCTTCCATCATCCCAATCCCGACGTCGTTTCGCGCTACCTTGCCGACGGCGTTGCACTCCTCAACACCGCCGGCAGCGGGTTTGTCGCGCTGCGCTTCGCGCCGGAATCTGCGCCGCGCATCGTCGAGCGTGGCCGCACCGATCGGCATCCCTACTGGCGCGAAGATTGATAGGATGTCAGGTCATTTGTCGTTTACCGGTCAACAAGATCACGTTCGATCGAATCGCTGGGAGGAATTGCACATGTCTGTCGACCACGGGAATCATCGCCGCCGACGCGGCCTGCTGTTGAAAACGCTGCCCACGGCCCTGCTGCTGGCGTTCGGGGGGAGTGCGTGCGCTGCCACGCTCACCGTCACTAGTCTCGCCGACAACACGACGGCCGGCGACGGCCTGGTGACGCTGCGGGAGGCCATTCTGGCGTCGATCAACCAGACCACGACCGATCTGGGCCAGACGGGCACGGGCAGCGACACGCTGGATTTGACGGCATTAAGCGGCACGATCGCGTTGAATGCGGTGCTGCCGAACATCGCCAGCCCGATCACGATCAACGGGCCGGGCGAGGCCTTATTGACGATCCAGGGCAGTAGCGGCAACGGCGGCAGCGACGACGGCATCTTCTTTGTTTCCGATGTCCTCGTGGTGAGCAAGGTCACTCTCGCGGGCGGCACGTCGCAAGGCGGCGCAGGAACCACCGTGCAGCGCGACGGTGCCGGCGGCGGTGCGGCGGGCATGGGCGGCGCGGTTTTCGTCAATGGTGGCGGCCGATTCTCGGCAGAC
>DATIVQ010000073.1:0-1947 GCA_035465735.1 Rudaea sp. | reverse complement strand
GCCGTCGAACTGATATCGACCCCGATCAGCGGTGGCGCTTTTGCACTGAGTAGGCCCACACTTTTTCCCCTTCCCACGCGCCCTTACGAGCGATATATGCGCATCCACATTAAATACGAACTTTAACGGATTATCAACAGTATCTTGAAAGATCTTGCAAGTTATTGATAAAACTCAATTATGTCATCGTTCTGCCACGATTTCTGCAGAATTCGGCTATCGGCTGGAGCGCCGTACGCCTATACTGGCAGCGCGATCTTCGCCCGGAAGGCCGCTTGTCAACCTTGACTGTGATCACAACTCCGGCTGCGCATGAGAATTTTTCGACGTTTGCTCCGTTGGTTCTTGATTTTGTGCGTGCTTGGCGTGGTGGTCGGTGCCCTCGGCGTCGGTATCGCGTACTGGCTGATCGAACCACGCCTGCCTTCTGTGGACGTATTGAAAGACGTGCGCCTGCAGGTTCCGCTGCGGGTTTACAGTAAGGATGGGAAGCTCATTTCGACGATCGGCGAGACGCGCCGCATCCCGGTCAAGATCGAAGCCGTGCCGCAGCAGTTGAAAAACGCGTTCCTCGCCGCCGAGGACGCGAACTTCTACAGCCACTCCGGCATCGATTTCACCGGCATCCTGCGCGCGCTCGGCTACATGATCGTCAAGCGCAGCCTGCACGTACCGGGCGGCAGCACGATCACGCAACAGGTCGCGCGCGGATTTTTCCTCAGTTCCGAAGTCAGTCTCACGCGCAAGGCCACGGAAATCTTCCTCTCGTTCCGCATTGAGCACGAGCTGACCAAGGATGAAATCTTCGAGCTCTACCTAAACAAGATCTTCTTCGGCAATCGTGCCTACGGCGTGGCCGCGGCCGCCGAGTTCTACTACGGCAAGACGCTCGACCAGCTGACCTTGCCCGAATGCGCGATGCTCGCCTCGCTGCCGAAATTTCCGTCCAGCAGCAATCCGCTGAGCAATCGCGCGCGCGCCACCGAGCGGCGCAACTACACCCTGCAACGCATGCTCGACAACGGCTTCATCACGGCCGCGCAATTCAAGCAGGCCAGCGTCGAGCCGGATCAATCCTTCGCGCATGAGCCGCCTATCGAGGTCGATGCGCCCTATGTCGCCGAACAGGTGCGGCTGGAGGCGCTCGACCGCCTCGGCAACGATGCGCTGACCGACGGCTACAGCATCTACACGACGCTCGATTCGCGCGATCAGACGGCCGCCAACCAGGCCATGCGCGACGATCTCATCGCCTACGATGAACGCCACGGCTACCGCGGGCCGGAAGCGCATTTCGATCTTGGCGCACACCCGCTGCCGCCGGAACTGGATAAGCGTCTGGACAAGGATGCCTTTCGTCCCGTACTCGGACTCGTCGCGGGCATCATCCTCGACAGTTCGGACAAAACCGCAGATGTCTACCTGCAGGATGGCCAGAGCGTGCCGCTGGATCTGGCCGCCGTGCGCTGGGCGCAGCGCTACAAGGACGAAAGCCATCGCGGCGCACCACCCAAGCACGTCGATGAGGTGCTCAAGGTTGGCGACGTGGTGCGCCTGGCGCGCAATGCGGAAGGTGAGTGGAGACTCTCGCAGCTTCCCAAGGTGCAGGGCGCGCTGATCGCGCTCGACCCGAACGATGGCGCGATCAAGGCCGAAGTCGGCGGATTTTCCTACGCACGCAGCAAGTTCAACCGCGCTGTGCAGGCCAGCCGCCAACCCGGTTCCGGGTTCAAGCCGTTCTTCTATGCTGCCGCCTTCGAGCACGGCTTCACGCCAGCCTCGATCATCAATGACGCGCCGATCGTGTTCGCCGACCCGTCCAAGCCGAACGGCCTGTGGGAACCGAAAAACGACGACGACAAGTTCGAAGGCCCGATGCGCCTGCGCGAAGCGCTGGTCGAATCCAAGAACCTGGTGTCGGTACGCCTGCTCGACGCAATCGGCGTG
>DATIVQ010000072.1:0-4993 GCA_035465735.1 Rudaea sp. | reverse complement strand
TTGACAGCGTTCGCCGCCTTCGTGTTTGGCGTGTTCGTTTTCGTCAAAGCCGCGTTCTATGGCGACGTGGTGCGCGGTTACCCGACCTTGCTGCTCGTCATCCTGTTTCTTGGCGGCGTGCAGCTGATGGCGCTGGGCATGATCGGCGAATACCTGGGCCGGCTGTACATGGAAGCCAAGCAGCGGCCCCTTTACCTGGTCGACGAATTGCATGGCGCACCCAGCGGGGACAAACGGCAGTAAACTAGGCTAGGGGGTTGTTGAAAACGGAGGGCTTATGCGACTGGTCAAGCATCTGCTCGAAGACAAAGGCAGCGCGATTCATGCCATCGAGCCGGACAAGCCGGTGCTCGAGGCGATCCGCGGCATGGCGGACAAGCGCATCGGCGCCTTGCTCGTGATGCGCGGTGCGCAACTGCTCGGCATCGTTTCCGAGCGCGATTACGCGCGCAAGGTGATCTTGCAAGGCCGCTCCTCGGCGGATACGCCGGTGCGAGAGATCATGTCCGCGTCCGTGCTCACGGTGGCTCCGGGCGACAGCGTCGGCCAATGCATGAAACTGATGACCGACAAGCGCGTCCGCCACCTGCCCGTGGTCGAGGATGGGCGTGTCGTCGGCGTCGTTTCGATCGGCGACCTGGTCAAGGCGGTGATCGAGGACCAGGCGCAGGAACTGGAGCATATGCAGCGCTATATTTCGAGCTGAACGACTCGACATCTCGCGCAGCGCAAGGGGACAATGCGCCATGAGTTTCGACCCCGCCCTGCGCGCGCGCCTGCACCAGCTTCTGGCCGATTACGGCGCGCGCGTGCGCGGCCTGATCGAGGGCCACGGCATCGCGCAATACGGCATCGATCCGGCGGATATCGAGCAGGAGGTCCGCATCCGGTTGTGGCGGGCGCTGGAACGTGACCGGAATGCAGCCTTTCATGCGTCTTATATACACAGAACGGTGCTTTCGGCCGTGATCGACGCGATCCGCGCGGCCAATGCGCGGCCCGTCGAACCGCTGCCGGAAGACGAAAGTGCCGGTGTCGAGGCCTTGGTGGCCGGGACACCGGGGCCGGAGCGACGCGCCGGCGGGGCGCAGGATTTTTCCCGTGTCGCCGCCTGCATGGCCGGTCTGCCGCTGCGGCGGCGCGAGGCAGTGGCCCTGCATCTGCAAGGCTTCAGCCTGCGCGAGATCGGCGGTGCGGTGGGTGTTTCGGAAGAAGCGGCGCGCAAACTGCTCGACCGCGGGATGCAGACCCTGCGCGAGCGCCTCGCCGCACAAGGTTTCGGAGAGTTCGATGATTGATCGGGATTTGAAAAACCTGTTTCGACAGTTCGCCGGAAAGCGCAGCCTGGCGGTTCCAGAGGTCGATGATCTGATTCAATTGTCGCGCCTGCCGCATGCCGACGAGGCTGCCTCGCCGCTGCATGCCGACCTGCTGCGATTCAGCCGCGAACTCGAGCCCGTGTCGGCCGAGCTTGGGGCGGATCTGGCCGCGGCCTGCGGCGAGACCGGTGCTGCCACAACGCATCGTCGTGCATCGTCGCATCGCGCCGCATCCGCACCCTATCGCTGGCGTGCCGCCGTCGCATCGGCGATCGCCGCGAGCTTCATCGTCGCAGTTGCCCTGTTTGCCATGCATCGCAGTCCGGTGCCCGCACCGGCATCAGTCAACGCCGCCCACGTGGTGCCGGATCGCATCTTCGCCGGATTCGACGAGCGCAATGTGGCGACAAGCAAAACCGCGCGTGGCGACCAAATCTTCCGTGGCAATTTCCTGCCCGACGAAATCTTCAGTTCGTCCAGATCGAACAACGGCTGATCGCAGGCGACGCCTCGCCGAAAAACCCGGTCCTGTGCCGGGTTTTTCGTATTCAGACCTCGACCGAACTTGCGTGCTCGCGCGTGGCCGCGAACGCAACGCCCGGCCAGCGTTCCTGCGTCAGCTGCAGGTTCACGCGCGTTGGCGCGAGGTAGACGAGCTCTCCCGCAGCATCCAGGGCCAGATTCATCGCGGCCTTGTCGCGGAACTCGGCAAGCTTCTTCTCGTCGGCGCAACGGATCCAGCGCGCCGTGACGACGGCGACATTCTCGAACGCGCAGTCGACGCCGTATTCGTCCTTCAGGCGGTAGGCGACGACGTCGAATTGCAGCACGCCGACCGCGCCGAGGATCAGGTCGTTGCTCATCAACGGGCGAAAAAACTGCGTCGCGCCTTCCTCGGACAATTGCGCGAGCCCTTTCGTGAGCTGCTTCATCTTCAGCGGATCCTTAAGGCGCGCGCGGCGAAACAGTTCCGGCGCGAAATTCGGAATGCCGGTGAAGGAAAGCGCCTCTCCCTCGGTGAACGTGTCGCCGATGGAAATCGTGCCGTGGTTGTGGATGCCGATCACGTCGCCCGGATAGGCTTTTTCCACGATGTCGCGCTCGCTGGCCATGAAAGTCAACGCATTGGCGAGCTTCACTTCCTTTGCCGTGCGCACGTGGAACGCCTTCATGCCGCCGTCGAACGTGCCCGAGCAGATGCGCATGAAGGCAACGCGGTCGCGGTGCTGCGGGTCCATGTTCGCCTGGATCTTGAACACGAAGCCGCTGAGCTGTTTCTCCAGTGGGCCGATCTCGCGCGTGGTGGTTGCGCGCGGTTTCGGCGACGGTGCGTGCTCGACGAAGAAATCGAGCAGCAATTGCACGCCGAAATTGTTCACCGCCGAGCCGAAGAACACCGGCGTCTGCTTGCCTTCGAGGTAGGCGTGCTCGTCGAACGGATGCGAGGCGCCCTGCACGAGTTCGAGTTCGTCGCGCAATTCGCGCAGCACGTCGGCGCCGATCTTGGCTTCCAGCGCCGGCTCGTCGAGCGAGGAAAAAATCGTCGAATCCTGGCGCGTGTAATTGCGCCCCGGCTCGAACAGGTGCACTTCGCCACTGACCAGGTGATACACGCCCTTGAGCCGCGAACCCATGCCGATCGGCCAGGTGATCGGCGCGCACTGGATCTTCAGCACCGACTCCACTTCGTCGAGCAGCTCGATCGGCGAACGGCCCTCGCGGTCGAGCTTGTTGATGAAGGTCATGATCGGCGTGTCGCGCAGGCGGCACACGTCCATCAGCTTGATCGTGCGTTCTTCGACGCCCTTGGCGCAGTCGATCACCATCAGGGCGGAGTCGACCGCGGTCAGTACACGGTAGGTGTCCTCGCCGAAGTCGGCGTGGCCGGGCGTGTCGAGCAGGTTGACGATGCGACCCTCGTAGGGAAACTGCATCACGGATGAGGTCACCGAGATGCCGCGCTCTTTCTCGAGCGCCATCCAGTCACTCGTTGCATGGCGCGCGGCCTTGCGGCCCTTGACGCTGCCCGCCATCTGGATCGCACCGCCGAACAACAGCAGCTTTTCCGTCAGCGTGGTCTTGCCCGCGTCCGGGTGCGAGATGATGGCGAACGTGCGCCGGCGGCGGGTTTCTTCGGTGTGGGTCATCGTAAGCGCGACCGGGGCCGCGGGCAAAAGGGCGCGCGATTATACGCGAGGCGCGCTCAGCACTCGATCACGTTCACAGCCAGCCCGCCGCGCGAAGTTTCCTTGTACTTGTCCTGCATGTCGCGGCCGGTGTCGCGCATGGTCTTGATCACCTTGTCGAGCGAGACGCGGTGCTTGCCGTCGCCACGCAGGGCCATGCGCTGCGCGTTGATCGCCTTGACCGAACCCATCGCGTTGCGCTCGATGCAGGGAATCTGCACGAGGCCGCCGATGGGATCGCAGGTGAGCCCCAGGTTGTGCTCCATGCCGATCTCGGCGGCGTTCTCGACCTGGTAGATCGTGCCGCCGAGCGCGGCGGTGAGTCCGCCGGCGGCCATCGAACAGGCGACGCCGACTTCGCCCTGGCAGCCGACTTCCGCGCCCGAGATCGAGGCGTTTTCCTTGTACAAGAGTCCGATCGCGGCGGCGGTGAGCAGGAAGTCGAGCACGCCCTGTTCGTTCGCCCCGGGAACGAAGCGGTGGTAATAGTGCAGCACCGCCGGAACGATGCCCGCGGCGCCATTGGTCGGCGCGGTGACGACGCGCCCGCCCGCCGCGTTTTCCTCATTCACGGCGAGTGCGTACAGGTTCACCCAGTCGAGGATGGTGAGCGGGTCCTTGAGTGCGGCCTCGGGCCGTTCCTTCAGTTCGTGGCACATCGCCGGTGCGCGCCTTTGCACATGCAGGCCGCCGGGCAGGGTGCCGGCCTGCCGCATGCCGCGCGCGACGCAATCCTGCATGGCCTTCCAGATGGTGAGAAGTCCGGAGCGGATTTCCGCTTCGCTGCGCCAGGCCCTCTCGTTCTCGAACATGATTTGCGCGATGGACTTGCCCGTGTCCTCGCACACCTTGAGCAATTCATCACCGGTGTGGAACGGGTGCGCCAACGCCGTGGTGTCGGCGACGATGCGGTCTTCCGCGGCCTCGTCGGGATTGACGACGAAGCCGCCGCCGACGGAGTAGTAGTCGCGCGTCGCCAGTTCATTGCTGGCCGCATCGAATGCGGAAAAACGCATGCCATTGCTGTGGTAGGGCAGCTTGGTTCGCTTGTTGAAGATGAGGTCGGTCTTTTCGTCGAACGCGATTTCGTGCTTGCCGAGCAAGCGGAGCTTCCTCGTCGAACGGATGCGCTCGAGTCGCGTCGGAATCGAATCCGGATCGATCTGGTCTGGCCATTCGCCCTCGAAGCCGCACAACACGGCCTTGTCCGTGCCGTGTCCGCGGCCGGTGTGCGCGAGCGAGCCGAACAGCTCCGCGCGCACGCGCGCGACGCGCCCGAGCACTCCGGTTTCATCGAGCCAGCGGTGGGCAAAGCGCGCCGCGGCGCGCATCGGGCCGACCGTGTGAGAGGACGATGGACCTATGCCGATCTTGAACAGGTCGAATGTGCTGACGGCCACGTCGAGATTCCCTGCGAGCTATCGCGGTATTCTACGCCCGCGATGCGCCTGACACTCTACCAACGCGACGACTGCCGACTGTGCGATC
>DATIVQ010000071.1:0-6990 GCA_035465735.1 Rudaea sp. | reverse complement strand
CGGATGCCGCGGTGCATTGCGGGCCGGTCTCTCCAGAGTTTTTCCGCGCGGCGGTATCGAGCCTGAGCGATTACGGGCGTTGCGCCTTCGGCAGCGGCTGCGCCGCTTCTTCCACCGCGTGGGAAAGCCGATTATACAGGCGCGGCCGTCCAGGCTGCACGCACGATAATCCTGCGTAACCCGCCCCGCGACAGCTAGGCATGCGACTCGCGTACCCGCAACACGCACAAACCCGCGAAAATCAGGCTACACCCGCCGAGCACCAGCGCATACAGCGGCTGGCCGTGAAAAAACCACTTCAGCAGCGCGCCGAGAACACTCGCCGCCAGCAACTGCGGGATGACGATGAAGAAATTGAAGATGCCCATGTACACGCCCATCTTCGCCGCCGGCAGGTTGTCCGACAGCAGTGCGTAAGGCAGCGACAGGATCGAGGCCCAGGCAAAGCCGACGCCGAGCATCGACAACAGCAGCCAGTGCGGATCGCGGATCAGGGCGAACGAAATCAGGCCGGCGCCGCCCAGGCAGACATTGACCAGATGGCTTGCGCGCAAACCCCACGCGCGCGCCATCCACGGAATCGCGATCGCCGCCAGCGCGGCAAACCCGTTGTAGGCCGCAAACAACACGCCGACCCAATTGGCGCCGGCGTTGTAGGCGGCCGATTGCGGATCGCTGGCGCCGAACTGCAACGCGGTCACTGCGGGCGTGGTGTAGATCCACATCGCGAACAGCGCGAACCAGGAAAAGAACTGCACCCACGCGAGCCGGCGCATCGCCTCGGGCATGCCGTACAGGTCGGCCATCACCTGGCGCAGCATGCCGCTGCTGCGCGCACGCGCAAGCCAGACGAACAGCGCCCCGGCCACGATCAGCATGCCGGCCAGCAGATACAGGTCGCGCGCCAGCCCAAAGCACAAGATCGCGGCAAGCAACAGCGCGCCCAGCACGCAAGCCACGACCCCGAACCGCCACGCCCGCGTCACGTCGACCGGCGCGACCCGTACGCCGTCGTCGAACGCCAGCAGCGTTTCGGGCGGATATTCGCGTGTCGTGACGATGGTCCACGTCACCGCGCCGAGCAGCACTGCGCCGCCGGCGTAGAACGCGTACTTCACGGTCGCGGGGATCGCGCCCGCTGCCGCGGTGTTCGGCACGCCCAGGTGCGCCAGCAGGTACGGCAGCAAGGACGCGACCACGGCACCGACGCCGATGAAGAAACTTTGCATCGCGTAGCCGTGCGCGCGCTGTTGCGTCGGCAACTGGTCGCCGACGAAGGCGCGGAAGGGTTC
Source organism: Rudaea sp. (assembly GCA_035465735.1). GTDB lineage: Bacteria > Pseudomonadota > Gammaproteobacteria > Xanthomonadales > Rhodanobacteraceae > Rudaea. The sequence goes on along the minus strand of DATIVQ010000071.1, from coordinate 5,698 downwards.
CATCGCGACGTTGAACGAGGCATCCATGATCCACAGCAGGCCCGCCGCGATCCACAGCAGCGGCGCGTTCGGCATCGCCAGCAAGGCCAGCGTCGCGAGCACGGCGCCGATCAGGAAATACGGACGCCGGCGGCCGAGCTTGCCCCAGGTGCGGTCCGACCAGTGGCCGATCAAGGGCTGCACGATGAGCCCGGTGAGCGGCGCCGCAATCCACAGCGCGGGAATGTCCGCGACGTCCGCGCCCAGGGTCTGGAAGATGCGGCTGACGTTCGCGTTCTGAAGCGCGAAGCCGAACTGGATGCCGAGGAAGCCGAAACACATGTTCCAGATCTGCCAGAAAGACAGGGCGGGTTTTTGCGTCATGGTTTGGCCGTTGCAGCAGGAAGCATCCCGATGTGAAGCGCACCGACGTTCGCGTCGTTCAGCGGCCCGCCGCTGCCGCCTGCGCCGCCCGTGTAATGCGCGAAATTCGCCAGATTGCTCATGTTGAAACCCGGTTGCAGCGAAAACTGGCAGCGCGCGCCGGCCACGGCGTCGAACACGATCGCCGTCGAGCGCTGGTCGCCGACACTATGCGGCATCACGATCGGAAGCAATCGTTCCGGGCTGCGCCCGCAGCGGATCGAAAGGCGCTTCACCGCGGCGGTGATGCCGGTGTTGATCGGGCCATGGGCGTTCGCATAGTCCAGCGTCACGCGATAGGCGCCGGCGGCAGGCGCCGTCCAGTGGCGCGGCCAGGTGCCCTCGATGCGCGTCTCCTCGCCGACGCATGCCTCCGGGCTGGGGAAAGATTCGATGCCGTCCTTGCCCAGTCGAGTCGCGCGCAGGCAACGGGAGGCAGGTGGCGGTGGCAATGCCCATGTCGTACCGACAGCGTCGAAGCGTCGGCCGTCGATGTACAAGACGGAGCGATCGCCATCCGCGCGTATGCGCAAATTGTCGCCGTCGCGCGTCACGACCGGCGCGGGGGGCGTGGGCGGCGCGTACAAGGGCGCCTCGGTGCGCAACGGCAGGGCTTGCACCGAAACGGCTTTCAGGGTGACCACGGTATTCGCACCGTCGCGCGTGGTGGCATCCGCCACCAGCAGATTGCCGCCCATGTTCTTCGGCCGCCTCAAGGTGATCCGGCGATCGGGCAACTGCAGCGAGATCGCAGAGCGGTCGCCGAACAGCATGGGAACCAGCGCCGTCGGGATTTTCGGCGCGACGCGGCCGTCGTCTTCGAGACCGAACACGCCTTCGCCCACCAGGTCGAGGTAGGCCGCCACCGACCACAGCTGGCGCGGCGAGTCCACCACCGGGCCGCTGAGCTTGCCGTCGTCGACATGTGTCGCCTGCGTGGCGAGTTCGTAGTTCTCCATGTTCGAACCGGCCAGCGCGGCGCCGCGCATGAGCGACTTGATTTCGAACGCAATCAACTCCGGATCGTCCATGGCCCGTGCGGCGCGCAAGGCATAGGCGCTCACGAACGGCCAGATCGCGCGGTTGTGGTAGATCGGCTCATCGGCGCGCTCCGGCCAGATCACCGGGCTGCCCGCAGGCCATGTCGGGTAGTGCGCGAGCGAGGCGCGTGCGCGTCCTGCATCGGCCACGCCGCTGGTGATCGCCAGCGACAGGCCGAGCAGGTCGTATGCCTCGACCGGCAGCCCGTCGCCGCCGATGTAACTCATGTACATGCCGCGGTCGCCGCGCCAGAAATGCGCATTGATCGCCGCCTTCAATGCCGCGGCCTGCGCGGCGTAATCCGCCGTGCGTGCATCACCCCGCTGCCGCGCCATGTGTTCGGCCAGGCGAAGTGCCTGGTAATGCAGGACGTTGGTCGACAGCGCGAACGATTGCGCGATGAAGACGACGTTGTCCTGCGTCCATTCGGGGTAGCTTTGTTCGCGCCAGTCGAGGAACGAGGTCTCGCCGCGATACAGGCCAAAGCGCGCGTCGAAAGCGTATACGCGGTCCTGCGCCAGCGTGTCGTTCAACGCCTGCCAGACCTTGTCCGCAAACGCCTTGTCGCCGAGCAGGTGACGCGCGCCGAGGAACCAGACCACCCGATCGGTGCTGATCGGCCAGCTGCCGCCGGAGCCCGTGTCCTGCATCGGATACGCCCCGTGCGGCACGTCCTTCGCGCGCACGCCGGAAAGCTTGAACAACAACCCGTTGCGCGAACGCGACGCGTCGAACCGCCACAAACCCAGATCCACCGAATAGGCAAGATCGCGCGTCCACACGTAATGCCACTTCGCCCCGGTCTCGAAGCAATGGCAGGGTATCGGCTGGCCATGATCGAACGCATCGTCGCGGATCGCCTCCACCGAATCCTGGCGCAGGTCGTCCTGCGCCATCGCGAACAGGCCGTCGAACAGCGGGCTCGCGGTCTGCACGGACCAGGCCGACGCGGAAATCGCGCGTTCGCCGAACGGACCGCGCAGGATGAATCCGCCGTCCTTGCTTCGCGAAATTTCGGCATGCTGCCCGCGCCAAGCCACCCCGGCTTGCGGCGGCGTTGCGGCAAGGCTGGCCAGCAAGAGCAAGGCGGGTGCGATCACGGCGTGGTCGCCTCGATGCGGACCGCCGCGGCAGTGCCCGTGGCGAGCTTTACCCAGGTCACGGCACCGTAGCGATCGTGTCCGCCGGCCCAGCCTTCGCCCGCGGATTGCCTCAGGGAAGCCAGCGTCGGCGCCGCCGCCAACGGCTTGCCGTTCACGCGCACGGTTTTCGCGCTACCGCCATGGATAGCGAGCAGGTAATCGCGCAGCGCCGGCTTGTACGTGCCTTGCGCAGCCGCCACCGTGAATTCGATGCCGCCACCTTGCCGGCGCACCGACATCGCCTGCGAAAAATACGCGCCTTGTTCGTAGGCAAATGTTTCGCCGTCGTCGTCGTAGTAAGCGAAGTGCGAATCGCTGTCCGCTGGAAACACCTGCATCGTCACGCTCGTCAGCGGACGCTGGCCGGCGTAATCCATCGCCGTCTGCACCGGGACGATCGCGCCGGCGCGGATGAACAAGGGAATGTCGCCCCAGGTTTTCGCGTCCACCGGTACATCGATGGTTTGTCCGCCCGCGTAGGACTTGCCCGTGAACCAGTCGATCCAGGTTCCGGCGGGCAGGTAGATGGACTTGACCGTCTGGCCCTGTGCGACCACGGGCGACACCAGCAGCCATTCGCCGAACATCCAGGCGTCGACATCGTCGCGCACGTTCGGATCGTGCGGCCACTCGAACGTGAGCGGGCGCACCAGGCCGACGCCGTGTACCTGTTCTTCGCGCTGGTAGGCATAGATGTACGGGAGCAACGCGTAGCGCAGGCGGATCGCGCCGGTCGCCGCGGCCTCGGCGACGGCGCCGTAGCGCCAGGGCTGGCGCTTTTCGCCGAACGTGCCGTGCACGCGGAAGATCGGCGTGAACGCGCCGAATTCGATCCAGCGCGCGTAGGTTTCGTCGGACGGATGGCCGTTGAAGCCGCCGCCGTCCATGCCCCACTGCATTGCGCCCACATCGATCGCGCCGAGCATGCGCGCGCGCTGCGCGGCCATGCTGGCGAAGCCGGTGTCGATGTCGCCCGACCACACCCCGTAGGCATAGCGCTGCGCGCCGAGCCAGAAGTTGCGGTTGACCGACCATACGCGCCGCTCGCTCGCCGCGCGCTGAGCGTCGAACAGCGCGCGTTGCATGTTGAGAAACTGCGTGTTCGAGGTGAGCGTGCCGTCCTTGCCGTACACGTCGGCCTCGTCGTTCCACCAGCCGGCGATGCCCTTGTCGAAGCCGTGTTCGATGGCGAGGCGTCCATACCAGTGCCGCGCCTGCGGCTTGTCGAAATCGACGTCCTTCGCCATCTTGTGCGAGAAGTATTCCGGATAAGCCTGCTCGCCCGGGATCCACAGGTCGTGTGCGCTGGCGTAGTCGCCCTCCGCCGTGCCGAGCAAGAGGCGCGGTTTCATGATGCCGGTGACGTGCACGCCATCGGCGGCGAGCATGCGCGCGAGCTTGCCGCTGGGGCCGTCGGGAAACTTCTGCGGATTCCAGCGGAATTCGCCGTAGTCGCCCTGTCCCCACGCCTTCCAGTCGAAATCGAGGGTGAAGTTGTCGATCGGGATGTGTTTCTCGCGATAAGTCCTGACGATGTCCAGCAGTTCCTGTTCGTCGATGCCCCACTGGCTGTTGGTGAAGCCCATCGCCCACTTGGGAAACAGCGGCGCGGGACCGCTGAGCCTGCCCAGCTCGCCGAACAGCTGCTCGGGCGTGCCGACCAGGATGTAGTAATCGGCATCGCTGCGCGTGAAATCGCCGATATCGATGCGGCTGTCGGCGAGATCGAACTTCGCGCCGCCGCAATCGACCAGCACGCCGTAACCCGTGGTGCTCCAGACGAACGGCGCGCCGGCGTTGCCCTGCTTGCCGGCCTGCGCGACCTGCTTGCCGCTGCGCAACAGGCCGGCGACGGGCGCGTTCGCCTCGGAGCCGCCTATGCCGTACAACGCGTCATTGGCGGCGTGCTCCAGGACGATGCGGCCTTTGGCGAGTGCGGCGAATCCGGCTTGCTGCAGCAACGCGTGGCCTTGCGCATCGGCCACGCGCAATTCCCGCGAGGTACGGTTCCAGGTGACCGTCATGCGCTCCGAACGCAGCGTGGTCGCGTCGCCCGCTTGCGCGATTTGCGGCTCGAAGGTCGGCGCCGGTGCGGCATGCGGATCCATGACCAGATCCGCCGGCGTCGCCTCGCCGCGCGGCAGATAGTGCACGTGCAGCACGCCGGGTTGCAGCAGTTGCAGCTGGACCGTTGCATCGCCTTGCGCGACGTCGATGCCCTGCGCGCCGGCGCGGTGCGCGCGTGCCGGCGCAACGCCAGCGGGTGTGCACGCAGCCAGTGCGCATGCCGCGGAGAACGCGATCGCGCCGGCGAGCGCGCGTATGCGCGACGTCATTGCACGATCGCGCTGCCGTACGGCGGCAGCGCCAGCTTGCCGTCCGCGACTGCGGTATCCGCGCGACTATGCCGCAGCAAGGTATGGAAACCTTGCGCCGGCAAGTCCACCGATTGCGTCTTGCCGGAAAGATTGTGCAGGATCAGCACGTTGCCGCTTGTGTCGTCCAGCTCCCATGCCGCCACCTGCGCGTTCGCGACGCGCCAGTCGCGCAACGTGCCGTCGCGCAGCGCGGGGATATCGCGCCGCCAGCCGATCAGCATCCGGTACCAGTTGGCGAGCGAGGCGGAATCCTTCTCTTGCGCATTTACCGACACCGCCGCGCCATCGCCCCCGCTCCAGCCCTCCCAGGTTGGCTCGCCCCGCCCGATGCCCGCACTGTACCAGCGCATCGGCTCGCGCAGGTGTTCGTCGGGTTTTTGCCCGCGCATGCCCAGTTCCTCGCCGTAGTAGACAAAGGGATGTCCCGGCAGGGTGAGCAGCATGGCAGCCGCGCTGCGCATGTGCTCGGGATTCCCGCCGAGCTGGCTCATTACGCGTTCCTGATCGTGGTTGGAGAGGAACGGCGCATTGTCGAAGCGGCCGTGCGCGGCCGCGCGGTATGCCTTGTCCAGGCGTTCCAGCGTGGCGCCGAGATCGCGATCGCGTTCTTGCCTGGCGCTGTCGATCAGGCGCTGCGCCAGCGGAAAATCGAACGTGGCGTCGAGCGCGTCCATCCACGGGACGAGCTCGTCGGCGTGGTTGCGCGCGACCTCGCCAACCAGCCACGCATGCGGA
>DATIVQ010000070.1:0-11210 GCA_035465735.1 Rudaea sp. | reverse complement strand
AGGCCGAGCATCTGCATGGCTTCGCTGCGCCGTTCGCGGATCGACACGCCGAACACCCGCGCGTCGCCCGCGCTGGCATTGACCAGCGAGGACACGATGCCGATCAGGGTCGACTTGCCGGCGCCGTTCGGGCCGAGCAGGGCGTAGAAATCGCCCGGTTGCACTGCCAGCGACACGCCTTTGAGCGCCTCGACGCCGTTCGCGTAGGTCTTCTTCAGGTCCTGGATTTCCAGCGCGGGAATGGCGCTCATGGGCTGCACAAAGGTCGCGGGGCGGGTAGTATAGCCGGCCTTTCGACTCGCCGAATTCCACCGTGGCCGATCATTTCCAGCTTCGCTTGGCCGAAAGCCGCATGCTTGCGCCCGCCGTGCGCCACATGGCTTTCGAGCGTGCCGACGGTGCGCCGTTCGCCTTCCTTCCCGGCCAGTTCGTGCAGATACATTTCAATTACCCGGACGGCAAGCCGACCAAGCGCAGCTATTCGGTGGCCACGATTGGCGTCGGCGACGGCAGTCCGGTGCCGCGCATCGAGATCGCGGTGTCCTATGTCGAAGGCGGCGCGGCGACGAATTTGCTCGCGAACCTGCCGCAGGGCGGGACGATCGACGCAAGTGGCCCGTACGGACGTTTCTGCCTCGATGACAAGGATGCCAACCGCCGCTACCTGTTGGTCGCCACCGGTACGGGCGTGACGCCCTACCGCGCCATGTTGCCGCAACTGGAAAAGCTCGCCGCTCGGGGTGCAGAGGTTGCGCTGGTGTACGGCGCACGCAACGAGGCCGAACTGCTGTATGCCGAGGAGTTCGAGGCGTTCGCGCGCAAGAATCCGCATTTCCGTTTCTTTGCGTGCTTCAGCCGCACCGCGCGCGCGCAGCCGCGCGCGCACGACCGCAACGGCCGCGTGCAGGTCGCGCTGGCCGAATTGAAACCTGACGCCGCGCACGATATCGCCTACCTGTGCGGCAATCCGGACATGGTCGATGAATGCTTCACGATGCTCAAGGAAGCCGGATTGCCGGTGCCGCACGTACGGCGCGAAAAATACGTTTCATCGCGATAGCCAATTGTAAAGGACGCTTGACAGGACCAGCATCCGTCGCTACAGTCGCAGCTGTCAAGGTAACTTGACATGCCGGAAGCGAGTCAGCGATGGTCCGCCTGAGTCAGCAAGCACACCAGCGTCGCGTGATGATCGCGATGGCGATCTACGTGGTCGTATTTCTGTGGGTCTGGCCGCTGGCGCGTTCCGCCGACGCGCTATGGCTCAAGGCGGCCTATGCACTCGCGCCGGTGCCGCCGGTCGTTTACGTTATCTGGTTGATGGCGCGGCGCGTGCTGGGCGGTGACGAACTGGAACAGCGCACGCACCTGATCGGCCTCGGCGTCGCGGCCGCGGCCGTCTCCGTCTACGGCATCGTCAGCGGCTTCCTGGCTTCCGCGCATGTATTTGGCGCCGAGTGGAGCGCGGCCGCCCTGGTCTGGATATTTCCGCTGCTGGTCGTCGTCTACGCCAGCGCCCGCGCCTATGCCGCGCGCCGCTACGGCGGTGGCGCCTGCGAAGAGGACGATATTTCGCGCGCGACGCGTTTCCTGTACCTCGCCGTTGTTTTCGCCGCCATCGCCGCCTATGTGTACTGGCGCAAGGGCGACGCGGACGGCACGGGACTCGCCGTGGGCATGGCGGTCGGCATGCTGGCCTCGGCCGTGTTCTTCGCCATCCGCCAACGCCGGCGCCGCCGCTCGGCGCAGGAATGAAGAACCAGGTACGCGAATTGCGCGAGCAGCGAGGCTGGTCGCAGGGCGAGCTGGCCGAGCAGCTCGACGTCTCGCGCCAGACCGTCAATGCCATCGAAACCGGAAAGTACGATCCGAGCCTGCCGCTGGCGTTCCGCATCGCCAAACTCTTTCGCCATTCGATCGAATCGATCTTCGAGCCGGGAAAGGACTGACTCATGAGCAAACGAAACCTGCTGCGCATCGCCATCGTCATCGCGGCGCTCGGCTATCTGGGCTATGCGCGCTTCATCCGGACGCGCAATGCCGCTGCGCCGGCCGTGGCGGCACCGATCCCGGCAAGCGCAAAGACCTTCACGCTCGGCACGCTGCACTTCAAGGCCTGCGAACTGGCGCAAAAACATTCCGGGGCGACCACCAGCGCGTTCTGCGCGCCATTTGCCGTGCCCGAGAATCGGGCCGAGGTGAATGGACGCAAGATCGACCTGCGCCTGGCGCTGATCAAGTCCGACGCGGCCGCGGCGGATGCCGACATCGTCGTGTTCCTCGCCGGCGGTCCGGGCCAGGCGGCCATCGACACCTGGCCGCAGATTGCGCCGGCGTTCGCGCCGCTGCTCGCGCACCATCACGTGCTGCTGCTCGACCAGCGCGGCACCGGCGGCTCCAACGTGCTGGAATGCAAGGGCGACGACACGGACAAGGGCGAATCCGGCGGTACTGCCGGATTCAACGCCGCGAGGACGAAACAGCGCACGCGCGAATGCCTGGACCAGGTTTCCAAGCATGCCGACCCGCGTTTCTACACGACGACCGACGCGGTCGCGGATCTGGAAGCCGTGCGCCAGAGGCTGGGGGCGCCGCAGTTCGACCTGGTCGGCGTGTCCTACGGCACACGCATGGCCCAGCAATACGCGATGCGCCATGCGGACGGCGTGCGCAGCATCGTGCTCGACAGCGTCGCGCCGAACGACATCGCGCTTGGGCAGGATTTCGCCGAGAACCTCGACAACGCGCTAAAGCTGCAATTCACGCAGTGCGAAAAGACGCCGGCGTGCAAGAGCGCGTTCGGTGATCCCTATGCCAGCCTGATGAAACTGCGCGCTGCGCTGCGGGACAAACCGCAGGACTACAGTTACCGCGACCCGGTCACGTTCGAGGCGCAAACGAAACACCTCAATGGATCGTCGCTGGCAGGCCTCGTGCGCATGTTCGCCTATTCACCGGAAACCGCCGCGCTGTTGCCGCTGTCGATCGCGGAAGGCTTGAAGGGCGATTACGCGCCGCTCGCCGGCCAGACCCAGGTGCTCACCGGCGACATGGCCGACCTTGCCGAAAACGCGATGCAGTTGTCGGTGATCTGCAGCGAGGATGCCGATCTGCTCGCGCCGCGGCCGCAGGACGAGAACACACTGCTCGGCAACAATCTCGTCAATGGCATGAAGGCCGCCTGCGAAGTCTGGCCGCACGAAACACGACCCGCGGATTTCCACGCGCCGCTGAAAACCGACAAGCCCGTGCTGATCCTCGAAGGCGCGCTCGATCCGGTCACGCCACCGCGCTACGGCGAACAGGTGTTGAAGAATTTGAGCAACGCGCGCCTGATCGTCGCCAAGGGCCAGGGCCACAACGTGATCGGACGCGGCTGCATCCCGAAACTGGTTGGCGATTTCGTCGACAAGCTCGATCCGAATACGCTGGATGCGAAATGCGTCGACCGGCTCGGACCGATGCCCGCGTTCGTCAATTTCAACGGTTCATCACCATAAGGATCGGGCCATGATAGAGGTCAAGAATCTGCACAAAGGCTTCGGCAAGGGCGCCAAGCGCGTCGCCGCCGTCGATGGCGTCTCCTTTGTCGCGCGCGATGGCGAGATCACCGGCCTGCTCGGCCCGAACGGCGCCGGCAAGACCACCACGCTGCGCTGCCTGTATACATTGATGCAACCCGATTCCGGCCAAGTCCTGATCGACGGCATCGACGCCGCGGTCGATCCGGTCGCGGTGCGCCGGCGCCTGGGCGTGCTGCCCGACGCGCGCGGCTTGTACAAGCGCCTGACCGCGCGCGAGAACATCGATTATTTCGCACGCCTGCACGGCATCGAAACGCAGACCATGCACACCCGCCGCGAGGCGCTCGCCGACGCGCTGGAGATGCGCGACATCCTCGACCGCCGCACCGAAGGTTTTTCGCAGGGCCAGCGCGTCAAGACCGCGATCGCGCGCGCGCTGGTGCACGATCCGAGAAATGTCATCCTCGACGAGCCGACGAACGGGCTGGACGTCATGTCCACGCGCGCGATGCGCACGTTCCTGAAATCGATGAAGGCGGAAGGGCGCTGCGTGCTGTTCTCAAGCCACATCATGCAGGAGGTCGCCGCATTGTGCGACCGCATTGTCGTGATCGCGCGTGGTCGCGTTGTTGCCGACGAATCGCCGGATGCGCTGCGCATGCAGACGGGCGAGGCAAACCTCGAAGACGCTTTCGTCAAGTTGATCGGCACCGATGAAGGACTCGCCGCATGAATTCCGCAATCACCGTTTTCCTCAAGGAAGTCCGCGAGAACCTGCGCGACCGCCGCACCGTGATCAACACCCTCATCACCGGCCCGCTGATCGCGCCCTTGCTGTTCGTCGTGATGATCAACGTCATGGTCACGCGCGAGTTGAACAAGGCCGAAGCGCCCTTGTCTCTGCCAGTCTCCGGTGCGCAGTACGCACCGAACCTCGTTGCCGCGCTCAAGCAGAACAATGTCGACATCAAGCCGGCGCCAGCTGATCCAGAGAAAGCCGTACGCGAACAGGATGCCGACGTGGTATTGCGCATCGGCGCAGATTTCGCCAAGGCCTGGGACAAGGGCGAGCCGGCGCAGGTGGAAGTGATCTTCGATTCCTCGCGTCAGGATGCGCACGGACCAACCGAGCGTTTGCGCAAGCTGCTCGAGGCCTACGGCCAGCGCACCGGCGCGCTGCGCCTGCTCGCGCGGGGGCTGTCGCCGACGATCCTGAAACCGCTCGCGGTCGCCGATCGCGACCAGTCAACGCCGCAGAGCCGCTCTGGCCTGATGTTCGGATTCCTGCCGTACTTCTTCATTATCGGTGTTCTCATCGGTGGCATGGCATTGGCGATCGATACCACCGCAGGCGAACGCGAGCGCCAGTCGCTGGAGCCGTTGCTCGCCAATCCGGTACCGCGCTGGCAAATTCTTTCCGGCAAGCTCGGCGCGACCACGGTGTTTGCGATCACCACGGTGCTGCTGTCCATCATCGCCTTCTCCGTCGTTGGGCAGTTTCTGCCGTTGGAGAAAATCGGCATGACCCTGACCCTCGGCGCCCGCTTCGTCGCACTCACCCTGTTCGTGATGTTGCCGTTGGCGGCGCTGTTGGCGGCGCTGCAAACCCTGGTCGCGGCGTTCGCCAAGAGCTACCGCGAGGCGCAGACGTACCTGGGATTGCTGAACCTCGTGCCCATCATTCCGACACTGTTGCTGACCGTCCTGCCGATCAAGACGCAGTTGTGGATGTATGCCGTGCCGCTGTTGGGCCAGCAAGTCACGATCCTGCGCCTGATGCGCGGCGATCCGGTTCCGGATTCAGCATTGCTGCTGTGTTTCGCCTGCACCGCTGTCGCGGCACTGCTCGCGGCGCTGGTCACAGCAAGGATTTACCACAGCGAGCGCCTGGCGATTTCGGCCTAAAGCGCGCGTCGGTACTGGATCGCCTCCGTCAAATGCGCCGTGGCGACGCGCTCGCTGCCGGCGAGGTCGGCAATGGTGCGCGCCACGCGCAGCACGCGGTGATAGGCACGTGCGGACAGGCCGAGTTTGTCCAGCGCGAGTTCAAGCAAGGATCGGTCGGTTGCGGTGAGCGCGCAGTCGCGTGAAACCTCACGGTTGGACAATCGCGAATTCGATTTGCCCGCACGTGCAAGTTGATGATCGCGCGCGGCGATCACACGCGTGCGAACTTGCGCGCTGCTTTCGCCTCCGGGCGCGGATTCGCCCAACTCTGTCAGCGGCACGCGTGGCACGGCGATCTGCAAATCGATGCGATCGAGCAGCGGTCCGGACACGCGCGCGCGATAACGGCGCACTTGTTCGGGCGTGCAGGCGCAGCGACCGGACGGATCGCCCGCATAACCGCAAGGACAGGGATTCATCGCCGCGATGAGCTGGAACGCGGCGGGAAACTCGGCCTGGCGCGCGGCACGCGAGATCACGATGTGACCGGATTCGAGGGGCTCGCGCAGCACCTCGAGGACGCGTCGGTCGTACTCCGGCAGTTCGTCGAGAAACAGCACGCCACGGTGGGCGAGCGAGATTTCACCGGGCCGTGGCACCGGACCCCCGCCAACCAGCGCCACGGCAGATGCGGTATGGTGCGGCGCACGGAAAGGCCGCATTCTCCATTTGTGGAAATCGATGCCGCAGCCCGACACGGAACGGATCGCCGCGGCTTCCAGCGCCTCGACTTCGGTCAGAGGCGGCAGGATGCCCGGCAGGCGGCTGGCGAGCATGGTCTTGCCGGTGCCCGGAGGCCCGACGAAAAGCGCATGGTGATTGCCCGCCGCGGCGATCTCCAGCGCGCGTCGCGCGTGCGGCTGGCCGCGCACGTCGGCCAGATCCAACTCAAGACGGTCGAGGTCGTTTGCGGTAGTACTGTCGGTCACCGCGATTCCGGCCGCGGCAGGCAGTTGCGTCGTGCCGCGCAGGAATGCGCAGACTTCGAGCAAGGATGAGGCGCCATGCGCCGTCGCGCCGCCGACGAGGGCGGCCTCGGCGCCGTTGTCGCGCGGCACGATCAGGGCACGGCCGCTTTTCGCGGCCTTGAGCATCGCGGGGAGCACGCCGGTGACCGGACGCAACTCGCCGGATAGCGCAAGTTCGCCGAGGAACTCGTATTGCGCGAGAATTTCCTTCGGCAAGTGCCCCTGCGCGGCGAGGATGCCGAGCGCGATGGGCAGGTCGAAGCGTCCGCCGTCCTTGGGCAAATCCGCAGGCGCCAGACTTACCGTGACACGCCGGGATGGATATTCGAGTTGCGCATTCTGGATCGCCACGCGCACGCGGTCGCGCGCTTCCTTCACCGCCGTTTCGGGCAGGCCGACGATGCTCGTGCCCGGCAATCCGCCGGACAGGTGAACCTCCACCGTGACCGGCGGTGCGCTGACGCCGTCCTGGGCGCGTGAGTGGACGATGGCGAGACTCATGTGAAACCTCCGGACGAGAGCCGCCCGCGCCGCTGCTGCGGCAAACATCGGACGAGCGAGCAGTGCGCCGGTTAGCCGGACTTGCCTTCCAGCTCGTCCACGCGCGCCTCCAGCGCCTCGACCTTTTCGCGCGTGCGCAGCAGCACGCCGCGCTGCACGTCGAATTCCTCGCGCGTGACGAGGTCGAGCTTGCGCAGACCTGCACGCAGCGCATCGCGGAAATTCGCGGCGAGATCGTCGCGCGCCTCGCGCGCGCCGGGCGGAACCAGCTCGGCCAGGCGGCGGGCCAGGTCGTCGATCGCGGAAGCATTGAGCATGGCGCCCTTCCTTCTTGATGGTGCCGGCAGTTTAGCCAAATGCACGCGTGGGCGCTGTCGGCCAGGCGCGTGCCCTCGCGTAGGAAATCGCCTACGCGCCGGGTATAGTGTCCGTCCGCGAAACGACGGAGCAGTCCATGAAAATGGTGATGGCCATCATCAAGCCGTTCAAGCTCGACGACGTGCGCGAAGCATTGGCCGAGGCGGGCGTGCAGGGCATCACGGTGACCGAGGTCAAGGGTTTCGGCCGGCAGAAGGGCCACACCGAGCTGTACCGCGGCGCCGAATACGTCGTCGATTTCCTGCCCAAGCTCAAGCTCGAAATCGCCGTGCCGGACAGTCTCGTCGAGCGCGTGGTCGAGGCGATTTCCAAGTCCGCCAACAGCGGCAAGATTGGCGACGGCAAGATCTTCGTCTACGCGCTCGATCAGGTCATCCGCATCCGCACCGGCGAGACCGATGCGGATGCGCTGTGACGCTCACTTCGGCGCGTCGGGTTTCCAGTAATCACGCACTACGATGGCGTGCAGCGCGGCGGTGAATTTGCGCGCGTCGGCGAGTTTCAGGTGCGACCATTCCGGCGGATCGAAGTCGCTTAATTCCGGATAGTCGGAAAAATAGATGCCCGGCACGCCAGACTTGGCGAGCAGCACGTCCCAGGCTTGAGCGCGCGGGAACAGGCGGTCGTCGTAGGCCAGATACGGACCCGCGCTGGGCGGACGCACGAACAGCACCTTGACGCCGCGTGCGCGCAGCGTCGCCACCGCCTTCACGACATGGTCGATCTGTTCGTCGCGCGTCTTGGCGACTTTCTCCGGCGGCGGGTCGTCGGGCGACGGTTCGAAGTCCTGGGTCCAGATGCGGCGCGCCAGCGCCTGGTATTGCGGATCATCCGCGACCTTGTCCCATAGTTGGGTGGCGCGGTCCGGGCCGCTGATGTTGAGTCGGCGCACGTGCAGTCGGTTCGGCTTGCCTGGCCGGTCCGGCCACCACGGCTGGCGTTCGAGAACCGTGGCGAGCGCGAAATCGCGGTCGTCGAAGGCCCAGAACGGTTCGATCAAATGCATCGACAACCATTGCCCGACGCGCTGCGACGGCGATTCCTTGTGGTAGAACGCGATTGCATCCTTGTGGAAACCGTAACCGCTGAAGAACAGTTCCGGCGCAACGCCGACCAGCAGGCGACCGGTGAATTTCGGGTCGGCGGCAAGGTCCTCGAGAAACGGCACCGGCGTGGTGCCTTCGAAGGCGAGCTGGATCGGGCGTTCGCCGTCGAATTTCTGCCACACGTCCAGTTGCAGATCCATGAACATGCGCGAGGAGCCGATCAGCACGGTCGCGTTGCCTTCGCCGTTGTCGATGCGTGCGCGCTGGATCGACCACAGGCCGCTGTCGTTGCGGTAGGCGGGGCGCACGCCGAACGCGCGCCAGTGCCACTCCCACCCGCCGAGCAGGAGCGCGAACAGCACGCAGGCACCGAGCAGAACCTTGCCCCACGGTTGCGTTGGCACTTCGCGCTCGGGCACCGGCTGCGCCACGCCCGGGCGGTCGGCGGCGGTGACGCGCGCGTAATCGCCGCGGCGCAGGTAGCGAGCCTGGTCCTCGGGCGACACATCGTGGCGGCGCATGTCCATGGTCAGAACTGGAAGTAGATGAAAGCCGCGCCGGAACCTTGCGCGGCGACGATGGCGAAAGCGAGCAGGGCCCAGACCGTGCCGATCGCGGCCGGGTGTGCACGCGCGACGACGGATTCGAGCGTGCGCGCGCGCATGAACCAATGCGCGAGCACGATGCCGCCGACGATGACGGCGACGCTGATGAGATAGAACGATTCGAGTATCGGCTTCGCCTGAGCGTTCGTACCGGCCATGCCGCGCAGCACGGTCCACGCCTTGTCGAAGGTCTTGGCGCGGAAGAACACCCAGGTGATGTTGACCAGCGTCCAGGTCAGCAGGCCCAAGACAATCAATGCCAGCGGGCCGGGCCGCCATTTCGCGAAACGCGAACGCAGGACGCGTTCCACCGCCAGATATGCGCCATGCAATCCGCCCCAGGCGACGAAGGTCCAGCTCGCGCCGTGCCAGAGCCCGCCGAGCAGCATGGTCGTCATCAGCGCGGCATAGGTGCGGCGTTCGCCGTGGCGGTTGCCGCCGAGCGGGATGTACAGGTAGTCGCGCAGCCAGGACGACAAGGTAATGTGCCAGCGCCGCCAAAAGTCCGAGAAACCGACCGCCGCATAGGGAAAGCGGAAGTTGTCCGGCATCGCGAAGCCCAGGCACAGCGCCGCGCCGATCGCCGTGGTCGAATAGCCGGCAAAGTCGCAGAAAATCTGGCCGCTGAAGGCCAGCGTCGCGGCCCAGGCGTCGAGCGCACCGGGAATCGCCTGCGCATCGTAGACGTGCTCGGCCACCGGCGCGAGGAAGCTGTCGGCCAGCACCACCTTGTTGAACAGGCCCAATGTCATCAGGGCGAGGCCGAATCGCAACTGGTCCGCGCTGGCGCGGCGCGGCTGCTCGAACTGCGGCACCAGTTCGGTCGGGCGCATGATCGGCCCGGCGACGAGGTGCGGGAAGAACGTGACGAACAACGCGTAGTCGAGGAAATTCTCCGCCGGCAACGCACGGCGCAGGTAGACGTCGAGCGTGTACGACAAGGTCGCAAAAGTATAAAAAGATATTCCGACCGGCAGCACGATGTCGTGCGCCGCGGGCTGGTAGGCGATGCCGGCCGCGTGCAGCAGTGCGGCGAAATTGTCGAGCAGGAAGTTGCCGTACTTGAAGTAGCCGAGCATGCCGAGGTTGGCGATCACGGACAGCAGCATCCAGGCGTGGCGTGCGGATTCGCGCCGCGCCTTGACCAGCCCTTGCGCGGCGTACCAGTCGACCACGGTCGAGATCCACAGCAGGATCACGAACGGCGGATTCCACGCCGAATAGAACACGTAACTGGCGAGCAGCAAGTTGACCTTGCGCCAAGTCCACGCCAGCGGCAGGTTGTGCACAACCAGCACGAGCGCGAAGAACGCCACGAATGTGAGCGAGTTGAAAACCATCCCCGGCCTCCCCCAGGAAAGGTCAACAGCGCGCATCATACAGGTTCCGGCCTGACCAATGGCCGGGCGGCAACCGGGTGGCTGGTAGAATACGCGGCCCCGCCTCGCGTGCCGTCCCGCCATGTCCGTCCCCGCCGCCAAGATCGATTTCGACTACACCCTCGAGCACAAGTACACGCGCAGCGAGGGCCGCGTCTATCTGTCCGGCGTACAAGCGCTGGTGCGCCTGCCGCTGATGCAGCAGATGCGCGACCGCGCGGCGGGACTCAGCACGGCGGGGTTCATTTCCGGATATCGCGGTTCGCCGCTGGGCGGATTCGATCTGGAACTGTGGAAGGCGAAGAAGCATCTCGCCGCCTCGAACATCGAATTCACGCCGGGCCTGAACGAGGATCTCGGTGCGACCATGGTCTGGGGCACACAGCAGGCGAACCTGTTCCCGGGCGCCAAGTACGACGGCGTGTTCGCGATGTGGTACGGCAAGGGCCCGGGCGTGGATCGTTGCGGCGACGTGTTCAAACACGGCAATGCGGCGGGCACATCGGCAAATGGCGGAGTGCTCGCGCTCGCGGCCGACGATCACGCCTGCCGCTCGTCCACGTTGCCGCATGGGTCGGAACTGGAATTCGTCAGCGCGATGATGCCGGTGCTCAATCCCGCCGGCGTGCAGGACATCCTCGACATGGGCCTGCTCGGATGGGCGATGTCGCGCTTCACCGGGCGCTGGGTCGGATTCAAGACGATCGCGGAAACGGTCGAGTCCTCGGCGTCGGTCAATGTCGATCCGCACCAGTTGGACATCGTGATCCCGACGGATTTCGAGATGCCGCCCGGCGGGCTCAACATCCGCTGGCCCGATCCGCCGCTGGATCAGGAAATGCGCCTGCACCGCTATGCCGTC
>DATIVQ010000069.1:0-3746 GCA_035465735.1 Rudaea sp. | reverse complement strand
GAAGGCACTTTGGGCGACGAGGACGCGCGCCGCGCGGTCGATGCCTCGCTCAAGCAGAAGATTCCGCTCGGCTCTTACCTGATCGAACACGCCCTCGCCAACGGCGCGCAGGTCGCGATGGCCGCCTCGCAGGAGTTCGGCGTGCCGCTGTTCGATGTCGAAGCGCTCGACATCAACCAGAACGTGGTGCGCCTCGTCAACGAGAAGCTGATCACCCAGCACAAGGCACTGCCGCTGTTCAAGCGCGGCAACCGTCTGTACGTCGGCGTGACTGATCCGACCAACCTGCACGCGCTGGACGAGATCAAGTTCCAGACCAATCACACAGTCGAGCCGATCCTGGTCAGCGAGGAGCAGCTCGGCCGCATCATCGAGCGCGCGCTGACCGAGTCGGGCAACACGATCGGTGACATGGGCGAAGATGCCGAGGGCCTGGAATCGCTCGACCTGGAAAGCGGCGATCTCGAAGAAACGTCCACCGGCGTCGACGCCACCGGCGGTGAGGACGACGCGCCCGTCGTCAAGTTCGTCAACAAGGTGCTGGTCGATGCGATCAAGCGCGGCGCCTCGGATATCCACTTCGAGCCCTACGAAAGCAAGTACCGCGTGCGCCTGCGCATGGACGGCATGTTGCGTACCATTGCCGCGCCGCCGGTCAAGCTGACGCCGCGCATTTCCTCACGCTTGAAGGTAATGTCGGGTCTGGACATCGCCGA
Source organism: Rudaea sp. (assembly GCA_035465735.1). GTDB lineage: Bacteria > Pseudomonadota > Gammaproteobacteria > Xanthomonadales > Rhodanobacteraceae > Rudaea. The sequence continues at coordinate 3,030 of DATIVQ010000069.1, read as the reverse complement.
GCGTCGCGTGCCACAGGATGGGCGCATCAAGCTCAACCTGTCCAAGAGCAAGTCCATCGATTTCCGCGTCAGCACCTGCCCGACCCTGTTCGGTGAAAAGGTGGTTCTGCGCATCCTCGACGGTTCTGCCGCCAAGCTCGGCATCGACAAACTCGGCTATGAGGACGACCAGCGCGATTTGTTTCTTTCGGCGATCGAGAAACCCTACGGCATGGTCGTGGTGACGGGTCCGACCGGTTCGGGCAAGACGGTGTCGCTGTACACCGCGCTGAACATCCTCAACACCGAAGGGCGCAACATCTCCACAGTCGAGGATCCGGTCGAAATCCGCGTCGACGGCATCAACCAGGTGCAGCAGAACGTCAAGCGCGGCATGACCTTCGCCGCGGCACTGCGCTCGTTCCTGCGCCAGGATCCGGACGTCATCATGGTCGGCGAAATCCGCGACCTCGAGACTGCTGAAATCGCAGTCAAGGCGGCGCAGACCGGCCACATGGTGCTTTCGACTCTGCACACCAACGATGCACCGCAAACCGTTGCGCGTCTGATGAACATGGGCATCGCGCCCTACAACATCACCTCGTCGATCACGTTGATCATCGCTCAGCGCCTGGCGCGGCGCCTGCATGATTGCAAGAAACCGATGGCGCCGATGCCGGCCGCCGCTCTGCTCGCCGAGGGTTTCACCCAGGCCGAGATCGACGCCAAGCTGCAGTTGTTCGACGCAGTCGGTTGCGCCGGCTGCAACGAAGGCTACAAGGGCCGCACCGGCATCTATCAGGTGATGCCGATGAGCGAGGACATCCAGAAGATCATCCTGAATGGCGGCAACGCCCTGCAGATCGCCGAGGTCGCGCGCGCCGCCGGCGTCCGCGATCTGCGCGCCTCGGCCCTGCTCAAGGCCAAGAACGGCGTCACCAGCCTCGCCGAAATCAATCGCGTGACCAAGGACTAATCATGGCTACCGCTACCGCAACCTCCCGGGCGAACGCTATTGCCGACCGCGGCAAGGCACGCTCCCAGGTCAGCGAGCTGACGACCTACGTCTGGACCGGCGTCGACAAGCGCAATGTCAAGATGAAGGGCGACTACGCTGCGAAGAATGCGACGTTGGTCAAGGCGGAGTTGCGCCGCCAAGGCATCACCCCCCTGACGGTCAAGGCCAAGGGTAAGCCGTTGTTCGGTTCGGCCGGCAAAGCCATCAAGGCGCGCGACATCGCCGTGTTCAGCCGCCAGATCGCCGTGATGATGGCTGCGGGCGTTCCCATGGTGCAGGGCATCGAGATCATGGCCGGCGGCAGCAACAATCCACGCATGAAGAACATGCTCGCCGATGTGAAGGCCAACATCGAAGGCGGCTCCTCGCTGCACGAAGCCATGGGCAAATATCCCGTGCAGTTCGATGAGTTGTACCGCAATCTGGTCAAGGCCGGCGAATCGGCCGGTGTGCTTGATACGGTGCTCGACACCGTGGCCACCTACAAGGAAAACATCGAAGCGATCAAGGGCAAGATCAAGAAGGCGATGTTCTATCCGGCGATCGTGTTCGCCGTGGCGATCCTGGTCTCGGCAATCCTGCTGATCTTCGTGGTACCGCAATTCGAGTCTGTATTCAAGAATTTCGGTGCGCAGTTGCCGGCGTTCACGCAGATGATCGTCAATGCCTCGCGCTTCCTTACCTCGTACTGGTGGTTCGTTCTGCTCTGGGTCGGAGGCATCGTTGCCGCGCTGATATTCGCCTACAAACGCTCGCCCCGTTTCGCGCATTTCCTGGCACGCGCGGTGCTCAAGTTGCCGGTGGTCGGACTGATCCTGCAGCAGTCGGCGATCGCGCGTTTCTCGCGCACGCTGGGCGTCACCTTCGCCGCCGGCGTGCCACTGGTCGAGGCATTGGATTCGGTGTCCGGCGCCACTGGCAGCCCCGTTTACAACGATGCAGTCAAGCGCATCCGCGAGGACGTTGCCGTCGGTCATCAGTTGCAATTGGCCATGCGCCAGACCAACATCTTTCCGAACATGGTCGTGCAGATGGTGGCGATCGGCGAGGAATCCGGCGCGCTCGACAAGATGCTGTTCAAGGTCGCCGAGTTCTACGAGCAGGAAGTCAACAACGCCGTGGATGCGCTGTCCAGCCTGCTCGAGCCATTCATCATGGTGATCATCGGTACGATCGTGGGCGGACTGGTGGTCGGCATGTACCTGCCGATCTTCAAGCTCGCCGCCGTGGTCGGCTGAGACCGCGCGTCAAACCTCGACGTGGATTTTCTCCTTGCCCATCCCGGCGCGGCGATCGTCTGTGCCGGAATTCTGGGCCTCGTTGTCGGCAGCTTCCTGAATGTCGTCATCCTGCGCCTGCCGGTGCGGTTGCTGCACGCCTGGCGCATGCAGAGCCGCGAAATGCTGGAACTGGAAGAACCCGCGCAGGAAGCCGCGCCGCCGGGCATTGTCCGCGAGCCTTCGCACTGCCCGCACTGCAAGCATCCGCTCGGCGCGCTGGAGAACATCCCGCTCATCAGCTGGCTCGCCCTGCGCGGGCGCTGCCGGCACTGCCACGCGCCGATCTCGATCCAATACCCGCTGGTGGAACTACTCACTGGGATTTGCTCGGCCCTCGTCGTGTGGAAATTCGGCATCGGCTGGCAGGCCGGCGCGGGACTCGCGCTGACCTGGATGCTAGTCGCGCTCGCCGGCATCGATGTGCGCACCCAGTTGCTGCCGGACCAGATGACCCTGCCCTTGCTGTGGTCGGGATTGTTGCTCTCGCTGATGCCGCTGTTCATCGACAGCCACGCCAGCGTGATCGGCGCGGTTGCCGGGTACCTCAGCCTGTGGAGCGTGTACTGGCTGTTCAAGCTCACCACCGGCAAGGACGGCATGGGCTACGGCGATTTCAAGCTGCTCGCGGCGCTCGGCGCATGGATGGGTCCGTTCGCGCTGCTGCCGATCGTGCTGCTGTCGTCGCTGATCGGCGCCATCGTCGGCGGCGCCTTCCTTGCCCTGCGCGGACACGACCGCGCCACGCCGATCCCG
>DATIVQ010000068.1:0-4519 GCA_035465735.1 Rudaea sp. | reverse complement strand
GTCTGCTCCAGCACTGCCTGCATGGCGCCAGTGGCCTCCCAGCACCGCGCGAGAACGCCCTCGGCGACAACGCGTTCGAACACGGAGGCCGGCTTGGCCGCACGGCCGCCGACCACGCATTCTTGATCGACCAGCAATCCGTCAAACGCGATGTCAGCCGCGCGTGCGCCATCCATCGTGTTGTAGCTCTCGAGAGTCGCGCCGGACTGCGCCGGATCCACCAAGAACCGCATCTGCATCGAAGGCTCGTCTGCGTCGCTGGCTGCCACCAGCCACTGCGTGGCACCTGCCGCGCCGCGCACTGCACGACCATTTCGCCCAATCCGTAACTGGCGGTGATGAATACGGCGTCGCGGAAGCCGGATTCGGTGTCGAGCGTGAACAGCACGCCCGAGGCGCCGATGTCCGAGCGCACCATGAGCTGCACGCCGGCCGAGAGGAACACGTCCTCGTGCGCGAAGCCGTGATGCACGCGATAGGCGATGGCGCGATCGTTGTACAGCGAGGCGAAGACTTCCTTGACCTTGTGGATGACATCGTCCGCGCCGCAGACGTTGAGGAAGGTTTCCTGCTGGCCCGCGAACGAGGCATCGGGCAGGTCTTCGGCGGTGGCGGACGAACGCACGGCCACAGCCGTGTCGTTGACTCCTGCCGTGTCGCAAAGGATCTGGTAAGCCGTGCGCACGGCGCCGTCGAACTCGGGGATGAGCGGGGTGTCGATCACCCATTGGCGGATTTCCGCGCCCGCCTTGGTCAGAGCGGCAACATCATCGACATCGAGCGCAGCGAGCTTTTTCCGGACGCGCTCGGCAAGACCGCTCTGCGCGATGAACTGCTTGAAGGCATCGGCCGTGGTCGCGAATCCGCCCGGCACCGACACGCCGAGTTTGGCGAGGTTGCCGATCATCTCGCCCAGCGAGGCGTTCTTGCCGCCGACCTTGCCGAGGTCGGACAGGCGCAATTCGTCGAGCCAAAGGATGAGGTCGCTCAAGGGGATGCTCCGGGAATTGTCCAGCGTAGGCGCCGGGAAAGTGCCAATTTTCGGGGTTTGTGGCCGACAAGACAAGGATTGACCTCAAATTGCCGTTCACCCTGAGCGTAGCGCCGACGGCGCGAAGTCGAAGGGCTGAAAGACGGCGAATGTGCTAGCGCTTCGACTTCACTGCGCTACGCTCAGCGCGAACGGATTTCTCGCGTACACTTGCCCCATGCACCGCCCCGTCTTTTACGTCTCCGACGGCACCGGCATCACCGCAGAAACCCTCGGCCATTCCGTGCTGACCCAGTTCGACGGCATCGCCTTCGACACCGTGCGCATTCCCTTCGTCGACGACGAGGAAAAGGCCCACGGCGCCGCGGCGCGCATCCGCAACATCTACGCTACCGGCGGCGTGCGGCCCATCGTGGTCAATACCGTGGTCGATCCGGTGTTGTCGGAAATACTCGCGACCAGCGGGGGGCTGATGCTGGACGTGTTCGCGCCGTTCATCGCACCGCTGGAGCACGAACTCGGCGCCAAGCGCTCGCCGCGCGTGGGCAAGGCGCACGGACTGACCAACTTCGCCGAATACGAATCGCGCATCAACGCGACCAACTATGCGCTCACGCACGATGACGGCATCGACGTGAACTATGCCGACTCCGACGTCATCCTGGTCGGCGTGTCGCGCGTCGGCAAGACTCCGACCTGCCTGTACATGGCGCTGCACTACGGCGTGAGGGCGGCAAACTATCCACTGACCGACGACGACCTGGACAAGCTCGAATTGCCGAAGCGCCTGCTGCCGTTCCGGTCGCGCCTCTATGGCCTGACGATCGATGCGCAGCGCCTTGCCCAGGTGCGCGAGGCGCGCAAGCCCGGCAGCCGCTACGCCAAGATCGAGCAATGCCGCAGGGAACTTGACCTGGCCGACAAGCTGATGCGCCGCGAGAACATCCCGGTGCAGAACACCACGCACACCTCGATCGAGGAGATCGCGAGCAAGATACTGGCGCAGCTCGGGATCGAGAAACACATGTTCTGATGGCCATGACTATGCAACTCATTTTCACCAAAGGCTCGGGAAAGCACGACAGGATGGACGTCGTCCGCGATGGGGCGGCTGCGGAAAGCATCGATTGCCCCAAGCAGGGCATCATTCCCCACGACATGGTGCATTACGCCGTCGAAAGCACATTGCACAAGCGCGGCTTCATCACCCGCGCGCTCGATGGCGAGGTGGCTTCGTTCCAGATGCAGGCTGAACCGGAGAGCGATGGCGTGGAGCGCCTCGTCGAGGTGTTTCAGGCGGATGGCTGGTCGGGCTGGAACAGCGATCCCGCCGAGATGCTGGATTTGTATCGCGTCACCTGCATGGCGCGCCAGTGCGAGCCTTTGACGGTGCGGCATGACGACATTGAAGCCGTTCGTGCAAGGATCCTGGATCTGACCGTGCAGTGGCAGTCGGTTCCAGTGGGGAAATCGCTGGCGTTGCAAATGGAATGGGCGGGCTAATGTACCGCCGCCGCCCCGGCATTGCCGAACGGCGGCTTGGCCACCCAGATAATCGGAATCATCGCGAAGAACAGCACGGCGCAGAGCAGGAATACGTCGTTCACGGCGAGTGTCAGCGCCTCGCGCGAAACGAGTCCGTCGACCAGCGACCACGCCCGGCTCGCGCTTGCGCCCATCGCCTGCAAATGGCCGACGTAGGATTGCGTGGCCGGGCTGGCGGCGTTCAGGTGTTCAGCGAGCACGGCATGGTGGTAGTCGCCGCGATGTTGCCAGATCGTCACGGTGACTGCGGTGGAAAAGCTCGCCGCGATGGTGCGGAAGAAGTTCGACAGTCCCGACGCGGAAGCGATTTCCTCGGGTCTCAGACCCGACACGATCACCTGGTTCAACGGCACGAAGAAGCAGGCTATGCCGATGCCCATGAGGAATCGCGGCACGACCAGCTGGCCGAACTCGGCATTGCTCGGGAAACTTGCGAACCAGATCGAGGTGCCGCCGAACACGAGGAAGGCGAACGTGGTCACCGCGCGCAGTTCCAGGCGCTGGATGTTCTTGCCGATGATCGGCGAGATCAGGAAGGCGAGGATGCCGACCGGTGCGGTGGCGAGTCCCGCCCAGGTCGCGGTGTAACCAAGGTCGATCTGCAGCCACAGCGGGAATACCACGTTGATGCCGAAGAACGCGACCATGCCCATCGACAGCGCGGTGACGCCGACGGTGAAGTTGCGCTTGGCGAACAGGTGCAGTTCCACTACCGGATGGCGTTCGGTCAGCTCCCAGGCGACGAAGAACACGAGCGCGACCAGCGCGGTCAGGCCGAGCGTGAGGATCATCGGCGAAGAGAACCAGTCCTTGTCGTTGCCGTTGTCGAGCATGAACTGCAGGCAGCCGACGCCGAGGATGAGCAGGAACAGGCCGACCGTGTCGATAGGCGTTTTCACGATCTTCGATTCGCGGCCGCGTAGCAGGTTGAACGTGACGATGGCGGCGAGCAGCCCGACCGGCACGTTGATGTAGAAGATCCACGGCCAGGAATAGTTGTCGGTGAGCCAGCCGCCGAGAATAGGCCCGAAAATCGGCGCGATCACTACCGTCATCGCCCACACCGCCAGCGCGATGCCTTTCTTGTCGTTCGGGTAGTTGTTGAGCAGCAGCGCCATCGACAGCGCGACCATCGGACCTGAACCGGCACCTTGCAGCAGGCGGGCGACGACGAGCATCGGCATGCTGGTGGCAAGGCCGCACAGCATGGACATCGCCACGAACAGGAGCACCGAGATGCAAAAGGTGCGCACTTCGCCGAATTGGCGCGCGATCCAGCCGGTCAGCGGCTGCATTACCGCGCTGGCCAGCGAATAGGAGCTGATCGCCCAGGTGCCTTCCTGCGCGCTCACGCCGAGGCTGCCGGCGATATGCGGCACCGAGACGTTGACGATGGTGAGGTCCAGCACCTCCATGAATGTGCTGATCGCCACCGCCACCGTGAGCAGGGCCAGCGGCGCGCCGTGCAGTGGCGGGGCGCGCTCGCTTTGCATTTGAGCGCTCATGTCAGTGCGCGAGATTGGCCTTGACGATCGCTGCGGCGGCCTTGTCCGCCGCAGCGAAATCGGCGCTGTAGACCGACGTCTGCGCGACGGCTTTCGACGCCGGTTGCTGCGCCAGCACGGCACCGCCGCGCTCGTGCGTGTCGACCGTCACTTCGGTGGAAAGGCCCACGCGCAATGGATGTTTTTCCAGCTGCATCGGATCGAGCGCGATGCGCACGGGTACGCGCTGCACCACCTTGATCCAGTTGCCCGAGGCATTTTGCGCGGGCAACAGCGCGAACGCACCGCCGGTGCCGGCAGCGAGTCCTTCCACGCGGCCGTCGAACGTGACGTCGCCGCCGTAGACGTCGGCATGCACGTGCGCGGCCTGGCCGATGCGGATGTGGGTGAGCTGGCTTTCCTTGAAGTTCGCATCCACCCACAGGTCGTGCAGCGGCACGATGGTGAGCAACGGCGCGCCCGGCTGCACGCGGCTGCC
>DATIVQ010000067.1:0-7069 GCA_035465735.1 Rudaea sp. | reverse complement strand
ATCGCCGTGATCGGCTACGGCAGCCTTGGCGGCGCGGAACTCGGCTTCGCTTCCGACCTCGATCTCGTCTTTGTCTACGAGGGCGAACTGACGCAGGTGGAAAGCGACGGTGCGCGACCGCTGGAAGGCGCGCGCTACTTCGCGCGCATCGCCCAGCGCGTGGTGCACTGGCTGACCACGCAGACGCGCGCGGGGAAACTCTACGACGTCGATGTGCGCCTGCGACCCGATGGTGGCAAGGGCCTGCTCGTGGTCGGCCTGCAGGCGTTCGGCGAGTACTTGCGCGAGCGCGCCTGGATCTGGGAATCGCAGGCGCTGGTGCGCGCGCGCCCGATCGCGGGCGACGCGCAAGTGTGCGCGAAGTTCTCGGCACTGCGTGCGCATTGGCTCGCGCAGCCGCGCGACCGCGCACAGGTCCTCGCCGAAGTTGGTGGCATGCGCGCGCGCTGGCGCGCCGAGCGCGACCGTTCCACCGAATCCGCGATCGATCTGAAACAAGGCGCGGGCGCACTGCTCGACATCGAATTCATCCTGCAGACGCTGGTGTTGCTGCATGCGCAAAGTAAGGCGCGCCTGCTCGACAGCGGCAACAGTTCGGATTTGATACGCATCGCGGGCGCCGCTGGAGTGGTGCCGGCTGCGCATGCAGACGCGCTGGCTCAGGCCCACGCGGCGCTGCTCAAGCGTGCGCTGGACTGCACCCTCGACGCGCGCCCGCGCCTGGTTCCGCGCGACGCGGAACTGGAACGGCACGCGCATGCCGTGTTGCGAGTCGCCGCGGCAATCGGCTTGCGATTTTCCTGATTCAATCGCCGGTCAACGCCGCAACGACGTCCGGCCGTGCCGATTCCAGCACATGCCAAACCTTGCTCGCGACGGCCGCGAGTTCGCGCAACGGCGGCAATTGCTGCAATGTGGAGAAATCCACATCCGCCGCGAGCGGATGCAGCCAGCCTTGCGTGCGCAGCTCGGCGTGCAGATCGGTCAATTTGCCGCGCGCGGAACCCGGCGACAGGGTAAAAACCGGCTTGCCGGTGGCGCAGGCTTCCGAGAGCATGTTCACCGAGTCGGGCGTGACCACGATGCGATCGGCGGCCGCGAGATAGCCCTGGTAAGGGTTTGCGCCGTCGTCGGGGCCGTTCCAGAAATGCACGCAAGCTGCACGCAGGCGTTCGCGCGAGACGCTTCGCCAAGCGGCTGGCGTACGCCGCGACGCAGATACGAGTACGCTGCCGCCGTCGCGCGCAGCGAGAGCATTGATGCGCGCGAGAAACATCTCGAACCAGGCATCGGACATGTCCAATCCGCGGCGCGAACCCCCGATCAGCACTGTCGTGCGCGGCCGCGGCAATTGCGTCAGGTTCGGAAAGCGCGCCAGCCCTTCGGCGAGCCAGTCCTCGTCGACAGGATTGAGCGCGCCGATGGTCGGGATGACGTTGGCGCCGGCCAGCGCGTCGTGGCGCGGCGCGACGACGAGATCGAAATGCTTGGGATCGATGCGCGGATCCAGGATCTGCACGGTAAAGGTCTTGCCGCCGCTCGCGCTTCGCAACCAGCGCGTGAGCGCGGCACCGTCGCGGCCGCAACCGATGGCGAGCGCCGGCCACGGCCCGTGCAGGCGCCGGCGCAATGCGGCGTCGACGCCCCAAGGCATGCCCGCTTGCAGGCGCGGCGCGAGCCAGGCCCATGGTCCGCGCAGGCGAGTGCACAAGGCTTCCGCTTCGATTTGCATGGCCTGCGCCAGGGCGAGCGCCTGGCGTTCATTGCCGGCGGCACCATCGGTCACGATCCAGCAAGCGGATTTTCCGGGTTCGGGTGCGGGCACGGCGGGCGCTGCACGAAAGAATTGGCGCATGATGCCGATCTATCGAAGATTACCGCAAGTGCAACGGTCCACGCGCTACACTCGCCGCGCCGGTTTCCACGCTGGCCTCACCACAGGAGAGTCCCATGTTGCTACGCCGCTTGTTGCTGACGTCCCTGCTCGCCGCGAGCGCTTCGGCCTTTGCCGCGCCGCAGACCTTCAACATCGACCCGAACCACACCCAAGTGTCGTTCACCTACAACCATTTCGGCTTTTCCAATCCGACCGGGCGCCTGGAAGACATCAAGGGTAAGCTCGTGGTCGATCAGGACGACTGGGGCAAGTCCTCGGTCAGCGTGACCATGCCGCTCTCCGGCCTGCACACCGGCGTGCCCAAGCTCGACGAGCACCTGAAGACGCCCGACTTCTTCGACGCCGCGAAGTATCCGGACGTCATCTTCAAGAGCACCAAGGTGAGCAAGACCGGTGCCGACACGCTCGACATCGCCGGCGACCTCACCGTGCATGGCGTCACCAAGCCGGTGACTTTGCACGCGCGCGTCAACAAGATCGGCGAGAACAAGATGATCGGATCGCAGAGCGCCGGCTTCGACGCCGACACCACGCTCAAGCGCTCGGATTTCGGGCTGAAGATGTACGTGCCGGCCGTCAGCGACGAGGTGCATATTCATATCACCGTGTCGGCGGATCTGGCGAAATAAGATCTGTTGCGCTCGCGCGACGATCTTGTCGCGCGAGTTCGGCAGGAAATTACTGGCTTTTCACGCCCTGATTCTTCAGGGCTTCCAGTCCGGCCAGGTTGACGCTGCCGACGGCGGCCTTGAGCTGGTCGATGCTGTCGGCATTGCCGCTTACCTTCACGCTGAAACGGTCGCCGAGGACGATGCTGAATTCGCCGTATTTGCCCTGCGTGTCCCACTGCTCGTGGACGAGGCGGCCATCCTGCTTGTAGGTCTTGTCGTAACCGTGGTCGGTTTCGTGGTCGGACTCGACGCCGACCGCACCGGCCAGCGCCATGATGCCCTTGGCGCTGCCGGTATCGGCGATTTCCAGATGCAGGGTGTGCTGGCCATCGGTATACGTGGCGTTGGCGTTGGACACCTGCATGCCCATCGCGCCGTTGCGTTCGGCCGAAACCGACGTGCGTTTGAGCCCGGCCAGCGTATCCGGCACGAAACCCTTGAGCGCATCCGGCGCCAAGGCCTCGACCTGTGAACCGCCACCAAGAACGGTGCCGAGCATCTGGCCGGCGGCCTGCGCCTGGGCGTTGGCATCGCCGGACTTCTGCGCCGATTCCATCTTCTTGCTGGCCGCATCCATCTTCTGCCCCATCTCGGCGAGCTTGCCCAGGGCGCTGTTGCTGTCGATGCTCACGCTGCTGCCACTGCCGTCGAGATTGATGCTGCTGCTGCCCAAGTGCATCGCGCCGGCGCCAAACATCGCCGCACCGGTGAAGCTGGCGACAACGAGCATCAGGATCCAGCCGAGCACGATCGCGCAGATGATACTGACCGCGGTGTAGCCGCCGGCCTTGTCGGGCGGGCATTTCATCGTGTTCGGCAAGGCAAGATAAAGCAGGTAGATTGAATAGATGCCGCCGGCAAGCATGACCAGCGCGCCGAGGACGCCGAGAATCGCGGCGATCCCGGCGATCCAGCTTGCCGTGTAGGCATAGGCGACCGTCTTGAGCGCCTGCACCTGGTTCTTCTGCGCGCCGAAGGTCCCGGCCAGAGCGTCGATGATCAGCGCCATCACGAAAACCATCACCAGCGACAGCACGTAGTACACGATCATGCCGGTGATGCCGGCGCCGATGCCGGCATGCACGGTCACGCCGAAGAAGCTCGTGCCGATGATGCTGTTCTTGATGAAGCCGAACACGGCGGGAATCGCCGCCAGCACAAGGATGTAATTGAGATACAGGCTTTGTACCGTTTCCGTCTCGCCCGCGATCACGGGCCACTCGGTTTTCGGCGCTAGCAGTATGTTCTTGACGCGCGCAATGAGCTTGTTGAAATCCACGATTTTGCCTCCCCGTCGGAACCCCTGTGTCCGGTCATCTTACCCGGTTCCGGATGAAAGGGAATCGGCGCCGGATCGCGGCAGCCGCGTGATCCGGATCACATGGCGTACGCGCATTGGTGCGCATCTTGCTAGACTTGACGCGTCGCATCGCCGCTTCGGGGTTTTCGCCATGTCCTGCGCCACTTCCGCCTATGCCGCCGGGGTTTCCGCCCCGCGCGTCATCCCGGCCAATGCCGAGCACCGCTACAACGTCACGCACGCCGACTTGCCGCTGTCGTGCCCGATGCCGGGCATGAGCCTGTGGAATTCGCATCCCAAGGTGTACCTGCCGGTCGAGGCCACCGGCACCGCGCAATGCCCTTATTGCGGGGCCATGTACACCTTGACCGACTGAAGACCGGCGCGTGACAGGGCGACGCCTTACCGTGGTGCAATTGCTGCCGGCCCTGAATGCCGGTGGCGTGGAGCGCTCCGCCCTGGAGACCGGTGCGGCATTGGCCGCGGCCGGGCATCGTTCGGTCGTGGTCAGCGCCGGCGGCCGCCAGGTCGAGCGCCTGACTTCACAAGGCAGTGAACATGTCACGCTCGATATCGGCCGCAAATCCGTATTCACCTTGCGCCATGCGCGCACGTTGCAGCACCTGTTCGCCGATCTTGCGCCCGACATCGTGCACGCGCGCTCGCGCCTGCCGGCGTGGCTGGCATGGCGCGCGCTGCGCAAGCTTCCTGCGCCGAAACCACCCGGTTCACGCCCACATTTCGTCACCACCGTGCATGGATTGAATTCGCCGGGCTGGTACAGCGGGATCATGACCCGCGGCGAACGCGTGATCTGCGTTTCCAACACCGTGCGCGACCATGTGCTGCGCCACTATCCGCACATCGCGCCGGCGCGGCTCACGGTGATTCCACGCGGTGTGGATCCGGCGGAATTCCCGTTCGGCTACGTGCCCGATGACGCCTGGCGGCGCGGTTTCGCCGAGCAATTTTCGCAACTGGTCGGCGGCTTGTTGCTGACGCTGCCGGGACGCGGTACCCGTCTGAAAGGTCACGCCGATGCGATCGAACTGCTCGCCGGACTCGTCGCGCGCGGCCTGGATTGCAAGTTGCTGCTGCTCGGCGCCGAAGAACCCGGCCGCGAGGCGTACTTGCGTGAATTGCGTGCGCTGTCGCAGCAACGCGGCGTCGCCGAGCGCGTCGTGATATCGCCGCCGCGCGATGATGTACGCGAAATCTACGCCATCTCGAACCTGGTATTGCAGCTTTCGACCAAACCCGAAGCGTTCGGCCGCACCGTGATCGAAGCCATCGCCCTGTGCCGACCGGTGCTCGGTTACGCGCACGGTGGCGTCGGCGAATTGCTGGCCGAGTTGTATCCGGACGGGCGCGTGCCGCCCGGCGACATCACGCGCCTGGTCGAACGCGCCGCCGAACTGCTGCGCCTGGCGCCGCCGATCGCGCCGCTCAAGCGCTTTCGCCTCGCCGACATGCAGGCGGCGACGCTGGATTTGTACGCGCAGATTGCCGGATGAAAATCCTGTGGCCGCTGTGGATCGCGCTGGGTGTCTTGGTCCTGCTGCCATTGGGCCGCGCCTCGGAAGCGCCGCTCGTCATCGGCGCCATCGCCGGATTGATTCTCGCCTGGCGTGAGCGCGCGCGTTTGTGCGCCGATGCCGGTGTGCGCCTGGCCGCGATCCTGTTCGCCTGCTATTGGCTGGCTGCGCTCGCTTCCGCGCCCGGCGCCGTCGCGCCGGAAAAGACCTGGAGCACGGTTGCCGCACTCGTGCGATTCCTGCCGTTCGCGCTGTTCGCGTGTCTGGCCTTGCGCAATGCCGCATGGTGGGCGCGCCTGACCGATGCCTGCGCCGCAATCGTCGTGCTGTGGCTGCTGGATGCCTGGGTGCAGATTTTCACCGGCTGGAGCCTGGCCGGTGCGGAAACGGCGGACCGGCTGTCGGGAATCTTCGGTTCGGGCAATCTCAAGCTCGGTCCGGTGCTGGCCGTGCTCGCACCGTTCGTATTCGTCGCGGCGCGCAGGCGCTGGGGCTGGCGCGGGTTGGCCGTTGCCTTCGCGTTCCAGTTGATGCCGATCCTGTTCGCCGGCTCGCGCGCGGCCTGGATCATGTTTGCACTCGTATCGCTGGCCTTCGTCTGGATGCAAACGCGCGCGCCGTTGCGCTTCGCCGCAGGGTCGCTCGCCGCCGTCTGTGCGGCCGTGCTCGGCATCGCCGTGGCCTGGCAGCATTCCGGTCGTTTCGACCTGCGCTTCGACCGCACCTTGCTCGCTCTGCAAGGTTCGCAGCAGGCGCTGGATACCGCTTCGGCAGGGCGCCTGCGCATCTGGCACACGGCGCTGGCGATGAGCGCGGCGCATCCGCTCGCCGGCGTCGGCGTGCGCGGATTCCGCTACGCCTATCCGCGATACGCGCAAGCCGGCGATGCTTTCGTCGATGCGCGAAGCGACGAAGGCGCGTTCCATGCGCACCAGATCGTGCTCGAAGTGCTCAGCGAAACCGGCGCTATCGGCCTGCTGCTCTGGCTCATCGGCGCGGCGTTCGCGATCCGTGCTTGGTGGCGCGCGAACGCGCACTCGCGCGAACGCGCACTTGCGCCGGCGCTCGCGCTCGCAGCGATGACGTTTCCGCTGAACACGCACCTCGCGTTCTATTCAGCGTGGTGGGGCTTGTTGTTCTGGTGGCTGCTCGCGCTGTATTGCGCGGCGCTCGGTGCGAACGACGATGAACGCGCGTGAAAAATTCTCGCTCGTCGTCACCACGTTCAACAACGCGGCGACGCTGGAACGTTGCCTTGCCAGCGCAGCGTTTGCCGACGACATTGTCGTGCTCGACTCCGGCAGCACGGACGCGACCGTCGACATCGCCCGCCGCCGCGGCGCGCGCGTGTACATGGAGGCATTTCGCGACTATTCGACGCAGAAGCAGTCGGCTATCGACAAGGCCGCGCACGATTGGGTGCTGCTGCTCGATGCCGACGAGGCGCTGACTGAAGCCGCGCGCCGCGAAATCCAAAGCGCGCTGGAGCATGTCTGCTTGAATCAGCCGCACGTCGCCGGCTTCCGCCTGCCACGACGCGAGCAGATGTTCTGGACCCTCCAGCACCGCCTGAGCTGGACGAACACGCACCTGCGCCTGATCGACCGGCGCCGCGCGCGCATGAACACGCCGCCGGTTCACGCCGCGCCGGAGTCCGACGGACCCG
>DATIVQ010000066.1:0-6669 GCA_035465735.1 Rudaea sp. | reverse complement strand
CGCCTGTGGCCTGGTAGTCCTTCCAGCCCGAGCCGATCAGGTAACCGCGCGCGATCGCCTCGATCGGCACGGGTTTGAGGCGCTTCGTCACCACGCTGCGCCTTGCGTACAGCATCGCGTCCACGCCGGACGGCAATGCGTCCTCGACGTTTTTCCCGGTCAAATGGTTCGGCATCAGGTGCGCGGTCTTGCCGAACCAGAAATTGGAGATCTGGCACAGCATCTCGCCCTTGCCCGGAATCGGATCCGGCAGCACGACGTCGAAAGCGGAGAGCCGGTCGGTGGCGACGATCAGCAATTCCTGCGCGGACAGCGCGTAGACGTCGCGCACCTTGCCGCGGTGGATCAGGTTCAGGCCGGGCAAGTTCGATTGCAGTAGCGTGGTGGGCACGGTCGGGCTCCTTGTCGAGGCGCATTGTAGCGGCTGCCGGCGGCGCGGCGCTGCTAGAATGCGCGCGGTTTTCTCCCAGCTCACTCTCATGCGACGTTCCACAATCTGCGCGCTCGGCGCCAGCTTGCTCCTGTCCGTATCGGCGTTCGCCGCCGAGAAACCGCAGCGCCTGGGCCTGTGCGCGAGCTGCCACGGCGAGAACGGGCATGCCAGCATGCCGGAAATCCCAAACCTGGCAGGCCAAAATCTCGCCTATCTGCGCAACGCGATCGCGCAGTACCAATCCGGAAAGCGCGATTTTCCCGCCATGCGCGCCGCGCTCGGCATGCTCAACGCGACGGAGATCGACGCGATCGCGCGCTGGTACGCCGAACGGGCGCCGGTTACGCCAGGCGCGCCGTGAAGATTGCCGGCAAGTTGATTGGCGCCCTGATCGGCTGGATCTTGCTGAAGCATCCGGCCGGCATCGTCATCGGCGCGCTGTTCGGGCACTTGTGGGACATCGGTGCCATCGGCGGCGCGAGGCAGTCAGCGCCAGTGCGGGATTTCATCGGGCCCCTGTTCGGACTGGCCGGCGCCATCGCCAAGTCCGATGGCCGCGTTTCGGCACCGGAAATCGCAGCCACCGAGAACCTTATCGCACGCCTGCAACTGTCGACTATGCAGCGCAGCGAGGCGATCGCGCGCTTCCAGGAAGGCAAGCACGAATCCTTCAACGCCAATCTGGCCATCGCGGACCTGCGCGACTGGTGCCGCGGCCGCCGCGACCGCGCCTACATCCTGCTCGACCTGCTGCTCGAGCTCGTCTTCGCCGAAGGTACGACGCTCGCACCGGAAAAAATTGCCATCGTGCGCAAGCTGTGCGCGACGTTGGGCGTGCACGAACAGGAACTGGCCGCGCTCGCGGCGATGCGCGGCTACGGCTTCGGTTACGCTGGTGGCGGCTACCGGCAATCGCAGCAACCGCCCGGCGCACCGCCGGGCAAGGATCCCTACGCCGTGCTCGGCCTTTCTCGCGAGGCCAGCGACCGCGAGATCAAGACCGCATACCGGCGCCTGATCAGCCAGCATCACCCGGACAAGCTCGGCGACGTGCCGGAGGAACTCAAGCGCCGCGCCGAGGAGCGCGCACGCGAGATCATTGCGGCGTATGAGAAGATACGCGCCGAACGTGGATTCAAGTAATCAGAGGCCCGCATGAAACAGCCTGCCGTCATCGCTCCCTCGATTTTGTCCGCGAACTTCGCCCGACTCGGCGAAGACGTGGACAACGTCCTCGCCGCCGGCGCGGACTGGGTCCACTTCGACGTGATGGACAACCACTACGTGCCGAACCTGACCATCGGTCCGCTGGTGTGCGAGGCGCTGCGCAAGCACGGCGTGAAGGCGCCGATCGACGTGCACCTGATGGTAAAACCCGTCGATCGCCTCGTGCCGGATTTTGCCAGGGCCGGCGCGAGCCTGATCAGCTTCCATCCCGAGGCCAGCGATCACATCGACCGCACGCTGGGATTGATCCGCGACAGCGGCTGCAAGACCGGGCTCGTGTTCAATCCGGCGACGACGCTGTCGTACCTCGACTATGTGCTCGACAAGCTCGATCTGATTCTGATCATGTCGGTGAACCCCGGCTTCGGCGGGCAGAGTTTCATCCCGGCGGCGCTCGACAAGTTGCGCCGCGCCCGCGAGATCATCGACCGCAGCGGCCGCGCGATCCGCCTGGAAATCGACGGTGGCGTGAAAATCGACAACATCGCCGACATTGCCCGTGCCGGCGCCGACACATTCGTCGCCGGTTCGGCAATCTTCGGCCAGACGGACTACAAAGCGACGATCGCGGCGATGCGCAAGGCCATGGGATAAAAGCGCGCCGGGGAACCCTCGGAGGTTGGGGGAGGAACCGGCTCCCCGGCGCGCGTCGGAAAATTACAGGGTTTGCCAGGTCGGATCGGCCGGCTCGTCCGGCAACGGCGCAGTCATCATGCCGTGGTCGGGCTCCGTGTCGCGCCAATCGGGAAGTTCTTCACGCAGGCGCAGGTAATCGGCGGGCAGATAAAGGTCCATGGTCGTCTCCGGTCAGATCATCTCCGGTCAAATTGTGACCGGTCAAAAACGCAAGCTGGCAAGCAATCCCAGCAACAGCGCACCCAGCGCGAAAACGGTGCGCAGCGGCTCGAAGCTGCGGGCGAGTTCGGCATTGGCATCTTGGCGTTCGGTCTTCATGGCGGTCTCCTTGGGAACGTGGCCAGATTGAACGCACCAACGGCGCCAGCGCCGACCGGCGCAAGGCGCGGCGGAGATGAGTTGTGGCGAATCGGTGGCATTGGCTCCGCGCCGATTGCCGCGCGCGGGCGCGCCCCGTAAGCTGGACGCGCCGCCCACCCGAGGAATTCGCATGGCCCGCCATATCGCCATCGTCGAGGACGAACCCGCCATCCGCGCCAACTACGTCGAGGCGCTGACGCGTTTCGGCTACCAAGTCCAGGGCTATGCTTCGCGCCCGGACGCCAGCCGCGCGTTCGCGCTGCGCCTGCCCGAACTCGTCATCATCGACGTCGGCCTCGGCGACGAACCAGAAGGCGGATTCGACCTGTGCCGCGAGCTGCGGGCCAAGTCGGCAACGCTGCCGATCATTTTCCTGACCGCGCGCGATTCGGATTTCGACATCATCTCCGGCCTGCGCCTGGGCGCCGACGACTACCTGACCAAGGACGTCAGCCTGCACCATCTCGCCGCGCGCATCAGCGCGCTATTCCGGCGCCTCGATGCGCTGGGCCGGCCGAGTTCGAAGGAAACCGTGGTCGAGCACGGCCCGCTCAAGCTCGAGGCCGAGCGCATGCGCATCACCTGGAACGGCGCCGAGGTGCCGCTCACCGTGACCGAATTCTGGATGGTGCACACCTTGGTGCGCTTTCCCGGCCATGTGAAAAATCGCGACCAGCTCATGCGCGAGGCGCAGGTCGTCGTCGACGACGCCACCATCACCTCGCACATCAAGCGCATCCGCAAGAAATTCATCGCCATCGATCCGGCGTTCGACGCAATCGAGACCGTTCACGGTGCTGGCTATCGTTGGAAGCCGTGACGCGCGGACGCCGTGTCTCTTCGCTTCAAACTCCTGCTGATCGCCCTTTCCACGCTGGCCCTGCCGCTGACGGGCTGGCTGTTCGTGCGCCAGATGGAACAGTTGCTGCGCCAGGGTCAGGAACAAACGCTGATCGCCACCGCGAACGCGCTTACGCAAGGCCTCGATGCGCTCGGCGTGCCGCTGCCGCCGACAGGTTCCGCACTGTACGTGCACCGCGCCCCGGGACGCATCGCCGTGGACGGCTACGGCGATGACTGGAACCTGCTCGCGCCGTTTGCGCAACAACTCGGCCCGCCTTCCGATCAGGGAAAACTTTCGCTGCTGCTGTGCGACGACGCCGATTGGCTGTACCTGTACGCCAGCGTGCGCGACGCGACCCGCGACCGCGTCGATGCGAACGATCAGCGCGCAGCGACCGCGGATCATCTCAACCTGACTTTGCAGCGCGGCGATCTTGTTCGGCGCTATCTGATCGCCAGCTCCGCACCCGGCCACTTCGATGCGCTCACATTGGGCGACGCCAGCGACAACGCGTTACCGACCATCGTCGAAGGTGTATGGCAGGAAGATGGCTCCGGTTATCGCGTCGAGCTGCGCCTGCCGCGCGCGCAAATGCCGGATCGGCTTGGATTGAGCGTGTTCGATTCGGCGCAGCCCGTGTCGGAACAGGCCGATACGCTGCCCTTGCTGCGCATGTCGAAATCCTCGTCCGCTCAGCTTGCGCGCATCGTGCCGGACGGCATGCGCGTGCGCCTGATCAGCGATGAAGGCTGGGTGCTCGGCGCCGCTGGAAAGCTCGCCGGCGCGGCCAACGCAACGGACCTGCGCCGACGCTGGCTCGAAGGTTTCGTCTACCGCAGCCTGATTGCGCCGCAGGTCAGTCAAGCCGCGAATTTCGCGCCATCGCTGCCGCGCCTGGATGCGACTGAGGTCTGGCAGGCGCTGTCCGGAGTTACCGCGACAGCCTGGCATCGCGGCAACGGCGCGGGCGATGTGGTGTTGGCCACCGCCGTGCCGTTGAAGGCGAACGCGGAAGTCCACGGCGCACTGCTGCTCGAGCGCACCAGCGCCACACTGCCCTTGCTCACGAACCGCGCCCTGCTCAGCCTCGGCGGTGCCAGCCTGCTCGCGCTGATCGTCGCGGGCGGCATCCTGTTCGCATTCGCCAGCGTGCTTTCCTTGCGCATCCGCCGCCTGCGCAATGCCGCCGAGCGCGCGGTACGCGCGGGTGGACGCAGCGACGCACCACTGCCGCTGACCAACGCGCGTGACGAACTCGGCGACCTTGCGCGCAGTTTCTCGCGTCTGCTCGAGGAATCGGCTGCCTACACCGATTACCTGCGCACGCTGGCGAGCAAACTCTCGCACGAATTGCACACGCCGCTCGCGATCGTCAAATCCTCGCTGGAAAATCTCGATCATCAATCGCTGCCGGCGGATGCGCAACCCTACGTCGCGCGCGCGCGCGACGGCGCCGAGCGCCTTGGTGCGATCGTGCGCGCGATGAGCCAGGCCAGCCGCATGGAACGCGCGATCGCCGCGGCGGAACCCGAGGATTTCGACCTCACCGCCGTCGTGCGCGGGTGCGTGGACAGCTATAGCCCGTTGATCGCTCCGCGCCGCCTCGATGCCGATCTGCCCTATGAACCCTTGCCCATGCACGGCGCGCCGGAACTGATCGCGCAGGCACTGGACAAGCTCGTCGACAACGCGCGCGGCTTCGCGCCGGAAGCCGGCTGGATCCGCATCGGCCTTGTCGCCACGAGCGATGGCGCGCGCATTGTCGTGGCCAACAGCGGCCCACCACTACCACCAGCGATGCAGGATCGCCTGTTCGACTCGCTGGTCAGCGTGCGCGAAGCCGGCGCACGTGGCGAGACACCGCACCTTGGCTTTGGCCTGTTCGTCGTGCGCCTGATCGCACAGGCGCATCGCGGCAGCGCCAACGCGCTCAATCTCGATGACGGCAGCGGCGTGGAATTCGTGCTGGAGTTGCGCGGGATGCCGAGGCGGCCGCTGGCGGGCTCCTGACCATCGGGGCTGTCGCCGCGGCGTGCGGCTTGCTATCGTGCCTGCCCGATCTTTCGGACCGCCGCATGATCTCGCCCGACCAATTCGCCGCGCTCGCCCGCTCGGGTTACAACCGCATCCCGCTGGTGCGCGAAGTGCTGTCCGACCTGGACACGCCGCTGTCGGTCTACCTCAAGCTCGCCGACGGCCCGTTCGCCTACCTGTTCGAATCGGTCGAAGGCGGCGCGCGCTGGGGGCGCTATTCCATCATCGGCCTGCCCGCGCGGCGTGTGATTCGTGTCCACGGCAAACGCCTGCGCATCACCGAGGAAGGTGAAACCGTCGAGGATCGCGAGGTCACCGACGCGCTCGCCGAGATTGCCAAGCTCAAGTTGCAGTATCGCGTGCCGCTGATCGAAGGACTGCCGAAATTCGCCGGTGGCCTGGTCGGCTATTTCGGTTACGAGTGCGCGAGCTACATCGAGCCGAAGATCCGCGCCGACGCCAAGCCCGATGCACTCGGCATGCCGGACATCTGCCTGATGCTGGCCGAGGAACTCGCGGTCTTCGACAACCTAAAGGGCAAGCTCTACCTCATCGTCAACGCCGATCCGGCGCAGCCGCGCGCCTACGCGCGCGCGCAGCGGCGGCTGGATTCGCTCACTCATCGCCTGCGTTCGACCAGCGCAGCCTATCCGGATGCGGTCGATCCCAAGGCCATCGACGAATCGCATTTCGTGTCGAGTTTCCCGAAAGACGATTACCTCGCCGCCGTGGCGAAGGCCAAGGAGCACGTCTTCGCCGGCGACGTTTTCCAGGTGCAGATCAGCCAGCGTCTGTCGGTTCCATTCCGCGCGCGGCCGCTGGACGTCTACCGCGCACTGCGCGCGCTCAATCCCTCGCCGTACATGTACTACATCGATCTCGGCGGCGAGCAGATCATCGGCTCCTCGCCGGAAATCCTCGTGCGCGCGCAGGGCGGCCAGGTCGTGTTGCGCCCCATCGCCGGCACGCGACGGCGCGGCCACACGCCGGAGGAAGACGCGGCGATGGAAGCCGAACTGCTCGCCGATCCCAAGGAACGCGCCGAACACGTCATGCTGATCGACCTCGGCCGCAACGACGTCGGTCGCGTCGCGCAGACCGGTACGGTCGAGCTCACCGCGAACATGATCGTGGA
>DATIVQ010000065.1:0-14113 GCA_035465735.1 Rudaea sp. | reverse complement strand
CGGCCCGCGCCCGGCGCGGACGCGCTCGCGAGCCTGAGCGAGCGCGAACGCGAAGTGCTGGCGCTGATTGCCGAAGGCGCGAGCAACCAGCGCATTGCCACGCAACTGGAAATTTCCGAGAAGACCGTAAAGACCCACGTCGGCAACATCCTCGCCAAGCTCGGCGTCGGCGATCGTACCCAGGCGGCGGTGTACGCGTGGAAAACCGGCATGAAGAAATCGTGAGCACTGCGCTGCTGCTTTATTGCCGCGCCGGATTCGAAAGCGAATGCGCGCTGGAAATTGAAGCCTTCGCATACGCGGCCGGCATCGCCGGCAAGGCGCGATTCGATGGCGGCGCGGGGTTCGTCGTGCTCGCCGCAGACGCTGCCGAATCGGCGCTTCGTGACGCCGCGCGCTGGCGCGACCTGGTCTTCGCGCGTCAGTGCCTGGTGGCGTTCGCACACCTTCGCGACCTGCCGCGCAGCGATCGCCTCACGTCGATCCTTGCCGTCCTGCGCGAGCGCGGCGAGAAATTCCACGAAGTCTGGGCCGAAGCGCCGGACAGCGATGCCGGCAAGCAGCTGGCGCCGCTGTGCAAAAGCTTCGGCAACGCCCTCGTCGGTGCGCTGAAGAAGGCGCAACTGCTCGACGCGCAGGCACGACGGCGGCTGCATGTATTTTTTCCACAAGGCGACGAAGTGTATTTGTGCGCAACGGATCCGGATGCGGCCGCGCCGTGGCCGCAGGGGATCGTGCGCCTGAAATTCCCGCGCGAAGCGCCGAGCCGTTCCACGCTCAAGCTCGAAGAGGCATTTGCCGTGCTGCTCGACGACGGCGAGCGCGCGCGCTGCCTGAAACCCGGCATGACCGCCGTGGATCTCGGCGCCGCGCCCGGCGGCTGGACTTTCCAGCTCGTGCGCCGCTCGATCCGCGTCATCGCGGTCGACAACGGATCCATGGACCGTGCCCTGCTCGATTCCGGCCTCGTCGCGCACCGGCGCGAGGATGGCTTCCGCTACCGCCCTGCGAAACCGGTGGACTGGCTGGTCTGCGACATGGTCGAGCAGCCGCGGCGCGTCGCCGATCTTGTCGCGCGCTGGCTGGAACAAGGCTGGTGCCGCCACGCCATCTTCAATCTCAAGCTGCCGATGAAGAAACGCTTCGACGAGGCGCAACAGTGTCTCGCGCGCGTGCGCACCGTGACGCGCGAGTTGCGCGCGAAACAGCTCTATCACGACCGTGAGGAGATAACGGTGTTTGCGGTGGGACGCCGCTGAGCTGCTGTATCCTTGCGCCTCTCGAATCCCGGCAGCGCCGCCGGCAGAATTGCGCCCATGCGACGTTTCCGATCATTCCTGCCGCTGCTCGTCCTGGTTGCCATCGGTATTGCCCTGCTGTCGACGGGCGCGCTGAACCGCTTGCGTCCGGAAACCCTGGCCAGCGAGCAGGCCACGATGCAGGCGCAGATTGCCGCGCATCCGCTGCAGGCCGGCCTGTTGCAGGTCGGCGTGACCACACTCGCGATCGCCACCGGCGTGCCCGGCGTGCTCGTGGTGATCCTTGCCGGCGGCATGCTCTTCGGCATCGTCACGGGCACGATCTTGTCCAGCATCGGCGCGACGCTGGGTGCGTTGATCCTGTTTCTCGCCAGCCGGCACGCCTTCGCCGGCGCCGGCGGCGGTGCGCCACCGGCGCTCGTCGAAAGACTCCGCGACGGCTATCTCGCGCACCCTGTCAGCTACACCTGCTTCCTGCGCCTGGTGCCGTTCTTTCCGTTCGGCGGCGTGACCGTCGCCCTGGCCTGGCTGCGCTGCCCGCTGTGGCTGTTCCTTGCCGCCACCGCCGGCGGCGGCGCGCTGATGATCGGCATCGAAACTGCGCTCGGTGCAGGCCTGGCGAAGAACATCGGCATCAACCACGAGGTCAATCTGAGCCTTTTTTCCGATCCCGTGGTGATCGTACCGGTGCTGGCGATGAGTCTGCTGGCGCTGACGCCAATCGTCATCGGCAAATGGCGCGCACGGCGCAATTGAGCCCGGACGCGCGCTTCGGCTATCCTGCGCCAGCTTGCGCGCTGCCGAAATCGATCAGAGACCCGCCTTGAATCTCCCCCCCGCTACCGCGACGCGGTTGTCATTCTGGCGCGCGCTCTTGCTTGCGCTGTTCGTCGCCGGTCTCAACTTCGCCCTGTGGGCCGCGCTCAACCGCCCTGCGCAACCCGCCGACTGGCACGGCGAGATCGGCGGCTTTGACTACTCGCCGTATCAACGCTACCAGAGTCCGAACAAGGGAATCTTCCCGGGCATGGACGATGTCGATGCCGACCTCAAAGTGCTCTCGCGCTACACCGGCCGCATACGCACCTACTCCGCGCTGGAAAACCCCGGCATTCCGGCGATCGCGAAGAAGTACGGCCTGAAGGTGCTCGCCGGCGCCTACCTCGATTCTCGCTGGCAGCGCAATGAGGACGAAATTTCGGCGCTGATCGACGCCACGCGCGCGAACGACAACATCGACCGCGTCATGGTCGGCAACGAGACCCTGCTGCGCAACGACATGGGCGTGGACACGCTCATTGCCTACATCGACCGCGTACGCGCGCAGGTCAAGGTACCGGTGTCCACTGCCGAACCCTGGCACATCTGGCTGAAATATCCGCAGCTCGCCAAGCACGTGGATTTCATCACCGTGCACCTGCTGCCGTACTGGGAAGGCTATCCGCGCAAGGACGCCATCGGCCTGCAGGTGCTGATGCGCTACTACCAACTGCAAAGCGCGTTTCCGGGCAAGCACATCGTGATCGGCGAGGTCGGCTGGCCCTCATCCGGCGACCGCATCAAGGGCGCGACCGCATCGATCGCGAACGAAAGCCTGTTCATCCGCCAGTGGCTCAATGTCGCGCGCGAACGCGGCTTCGACTATTACCTGATGGAAGCCTTCGACCAGCCGTGGAAGGAGCCGTTCGAGGGCCGGGTCGGCGCGTACTGGGGCACGTTCGGTGCGGATCGTGCGCCGAAATTCTCGCTCACCGGCCCGGTGATCGAGGACCCGTCGTGGCCGTTGAAAGCCGGCATAGCCTGCCTGCTCGCGCTGATCCCGATGTTCTGGTTCGCGCGGCATTTCATGCGCTTCAAGGCCGCGGGCCTCATGTTCTTTTGCGTGCTGATCCAGCTGTCAGCTTCGCTGCTGGTGTGGTCGGCGACGCTGCCCTACGCGTTTTACCTCGATCCCTTCGACTGGACGATGCTCACCATCCTCGCACCCGCGCAGGTGGCGATCATCTTGATTTTGCTGATCAACGGCTTCGAGTTCACCGAAGTGCTCTGGCGTGGGAAGTGGTTGCGCCATTTTGGCTTGCTCGATCCGAAACCTGGGGATGCGCAGCCATTCGTGTCGATTCACCTCGCCTGCTGCAACGAGCCGCCGGAGATGGTGATCCTGACGCTCGATTCGCTCGCCGCGCTCGACTACGGGAACTTCGAGGTGCTGGTGATCGACAACAACACCAAGCGCGATGAGGTCTGGCAGCCGGTCGAGCAATACTGCAAGAAGCTCGGCCCGAGATTCCGCTTCTTTCATCTCAATCCCTGGCCCGGCTTCAAGGCCGGCGCGCTGAATTTTGGCTTGAAGGAAACCGACGCCCGCGCCGAAGTCATCGCGGCCATCGACGCCGACTACGTCGTGCGTGCGGACTGGCTCAAATCGCTCACCGGCTATTTCGCGAACCCGAAAGTCGCCGTGGTGCAATGCCCGCAGGCGCACCGCGACTACGAGCACAACGCCTTCCGGCGCATGACGAACTGGGAGTACGACGGCTTCTTCCGCATCGGCATGCACCACCGCAACGAGCGCAACGCGATCATCCAGCACGGCACCATGACGATGGTCCGCCGCGGCGCGCTCGAAGCCACCGGCGGCTGGAGCGAATGGACGATCTGCGAGGACGCGGAACTCGGATTGCGATTGATGCACTCGGGCTACGAGCTCGTGTACGTGGACGAAATCATGGGTCGCGGCCTCACCCCCGCCGACTTCACTGCGTACAAGTCGCAGCGCTACCGCTGGGCGTTCGGCGCGATGCAGATCCTCAAGGCGCGCTGGCACTGGCTCACCGAGCGCGGCCCGCTCACCTGGGGACAGCGCTTCCACTTCCTGACCGGCTGGTTCTCGTGGTTCGCGGACGCCCTGCACCTGGCCTTCACCCTGCTCGCGCTGGCCTGGACCGCGGGCATGATTGGATTACCGGAATACTTCAACCTGCCGCTGGACCTGTTCATCTACCCGATCCTGGGTTTCTTCGTGTTCAAGGCGGCGTTCGGCATCATCCTGTATCGCATGCGCGTGCCGTGCGCGTGGAAGGATACCCTCGCCGCGTCCATCGCCAGCATGGGCCTGTCGCACGCGATCGCGCGCGGAATCTATCTGGGCCTGTGGAAGAAGCACGGCGAGTTCGTGCGCACCGCCAAGAGCCGGCGCATCGGCAAGCGTCCGAATCCGTTCGCGTCCGTGCAGGAAGAACTGCTCATGTTCATCGCCATCGCGCTCGGCATCTTCGGCATGCTGCGCGCGGTCGGCGTCAATTACCTTGAAGGCAAGCTCTGGATCGCCATCCTGTCCGCTCAGGCGATTCCGTACCTTTCGGCGCTGATCGGGGCGTGGGTGGCGTGGCGGGCTGGGGAGAAAAGCGGGTGAATCCGAGCAGCCATCCCTGGATGTCCTTCGATCGCCATCCTTGACTCACCCTCGCACGACGCACTCGATGCGCTTCAATGCATTGCGTGCGTCATGCTCGACCTTCCGCATGTCTAGCGAACGCACGCTTGAGCGGCGCAATCTTGTCGACGATGGCCAATCCCGCGCCGCGCAATGCCGCGAGTGGCATCGTCTCGCTGCCGAACACGCGCTGGATCGCATCGAAGCCCTGCGCCGACAGCGTGTTGTCGCTGCGCCGGCGCCGTTCGTAGCGGCGCAACACCAACTCGGCCGCAAAGTCGCGTTTGGCGTCGCGCGCTTCGACCAATACGTTGCGCAATCCTTCGACATCACGCAAACCGAGATTCACGCCCTGCCCGGCCAGCGGATGCACGGCGTGCGCGGCGTCGCCGATCAAGGCGAAACGCGGCGCGAGATAGCGTTCGGCGAGTTTCAGGCGCAGCGGGAACGATGCGCGCCTGGTCGTCGCCGTCACGCGGCCGAGGCGGAAATCGAAGGCAGCGCCGAGTTCGGCGCAGAACGCGGCATCGTCCAGCGCAAGCAGGCGCTGGCTTTCTGCATCCGACACGGACCAGACGATGGAACAGCGCCCGTCCGCGAGTGGCAGGAAGGCAAGCGTTGCACCGGGCAGGAAGCGCTGCCATGCCGCAGACTCGTGCGCACGCTCGGTCGCGACGTGCGCGACGATGGCGCGCTGACCGTAGTCGCGGTCGCGCGTGGCGATGCCGAGCATGCCGCGCAATGCCGAGTCGGCGCCGTCGGCAGCGACAACGAGCCGGGCGGCAATGATCGAACCTTCATCCAGCGTCAGCGTGCGCCGATCCGGGCCAACGTCCGTCGCGGCGACCTTTGCCGGGCAATGCCACGCGATGCGCGTATTGCTTTGCAGGGCCTGCCACAGCACGGACTGAATCAGGCGGTTCTCGACGATGTGGCCGAGCGCGGCGCGGCCTTCGTCCGCCGCATCGAAAGACAGTTCACCCGGCGCGAGCGCATCCCACACACGCATGCGCCGGTAGGCGCAGGCACGCGCGGCGGAGATATTTTTCCAGACTTCAAGTCGTGCAAACAAGTCGACCGCGGACGGCGCCAACGCAACTACGCGCAAGTCGACTTCGTCCTGCGCGTTCCACGGCGGCGGCGCGCGCGATTCGATCAGGGCAACGTCAAAACCTTCGCGGGCGAGCGCAAGCGCGAGCGCCGCGCCAACCATGCCGGCGCCGACGATGGCGATGTCATGGAGACCTCGCGAGCTCATGCCCGCTGGTCCAATGCCAGACGAGGCACATGCCCGCGGAAACCCATGCCGCGCCGCGCAACCGCGGCTTGCAGCGGCACGATGCAATCAAGCGCCAACATTCCGGCGCTGCGCAGCAGTCTAAGCGGCGGGGATTCGCTCGCCGTCCAACGCACCAGCGCGTGGCTGGCTGCCGCCGTGCCCTCGCGGTCCTCGCGCCGGCGCCGTGCGTAGTCGGCGAGCACGTTCGCGTTGCCGGCGTCGCCCTTCTTTTCGATCAGCAATTCGGCCAATGTCAGCGCATCGCGCAGGCCGAGATTGAAACCCTGCGCGCCGATAGGATGCAGGGTCTGTGCGGCATTGCCGACCAGCACCGTACGCGGCGCCACAATACGCTGCGCATACATCCGCTTGAGCGGATACGATACGCGCCGGCCGGGTCGCGACAAGCGTCCGAGCCGCCAGCCGAAACGTTCGTGCAGCAACGCGATGAATTTCCCATCGTCGAGCGCAGCAACACGCGCGGCATCTTCGGTCGGGACTGTCAGCACGACGCCGACACGGCCTTGCGTCAGCGGCAGCAACGCAACGGGACCCGTCGCGGTGAAGCGCTCGTAGGCGCAATCCGGCGCGCGCTCGGGCGTGACCGTGGCGACGAAGGCGGTTTGCGCGTAGTCGGTGGAATCGCAGTCGATGCCGAGGGTGGTGCGCACGAAAGATTGTGTCCCGTCCGCGCCGACCAGCAGGCGCGTGCGCACGACGCGCGTTCCATTCGCCGTTGCCAGTGTCGCCGTGATGCAATCGTCGCCTTTTGTGAGCGCTTCCAGTTTCGCCGGCGCGAGACGTCGCAGCGCGCGGCATTCGTCCAGGCGCGCCAGCAGGCCGTTGCCGAGTTCGCGCGCGGGCAGGGTCGCGCCGAAAGCGTCCACGCCGTGCCGCGACGCATCCAGGCGCACGACGCCGAATTCGCCTTGCCGGCTGACGTGGATCTTGCGGATCGGCGTCGCTTTCGCACCGCAATGCGCCCACACGCCGAGTGCATCGAGCGCATTCACGGTGGCTCGCGCCAGGGCGAGATTGCGCTCGTCGTAGCTCGGCTGCAGGTCGACTTTCGGCGGCGCCGCTTCGGCCAGCGCCACGCGCAGGCCGGAATCTTCCAGCGCAATGCCCAGACTCGCGCCGACCAGTCCACCGCCGACGATGAGAATGTCCACGTCATCCATGCGCCGATGATAGCCGCTTTTGCCGCCTCTCCCGCTGGCGGAAGAAGGTCGGGGGTGAGGATGACCGATCGTAAGAAGCCACCCTCACCCGCGCCCGCGGCGCGGCCTCTCCCGCCAGCGGGAGAGGCAAAAAAAATGCTAGCCTCCCATCCATGGATCTTATCCTCGCCCGCCACGGCGACGTCGACGCCGCGCCAGGCCTGTGCCTGGGCCAGACCGACGCGCCCTTGTCCGCATCCGGTTTTGGCGCCGTGCAACAGCTCGCCGCGACCTGGACGGAGAACGCGCCGCGCTTCCTGTTTTCCAGCGACCTCAAGCGCGCACAACAAGCCGCACAGATTTTCGCCGCGCGCTTCGCCATCGAACCACTGTTCGACGCGCGCTTGCGCGAGGTCGACCTGGGCGACTGGGACGGCAAACGCTGGGAAGATGTCATGCGCAGCGACGCGGCGCGCTACGAGCACTGGTCGGCGAACTGGGTGATCCAAGAGGCGCCGGGCGGGGAGAGTTTCGCCGACGTGATCCGCCGCACCGGCGCCTGGCTGGCTTCGGTGTTGTCCTCGACGCGCGACGAGGACACGGTGCTCGCGATCGCGCATGCAGGCTCGATCCGCGCCCTGCTCTGCCACGCGCTCGGCCTGCCCGCGCAACGCGCCTACGCCTTGCGCGTCGACCACGCCCACGCGGCGCGCATCCGTACCCGGGCCGGGCAGTTTGAAGTATGCTATGCGAATGCTTCGCGCTTCGAGGAAGCGGATTGAAAGCTACTGCGCTCGGCATCTCGCACGTCGGCGGTGCCCGGAATCCTCATTTACCGAAAAGTGAACTCCGGTTCCTGTGCTCCGACGCCATGCGACCTGCCTTCGCTCGTGACGTTTTCAAGCCGCTTCCGGCGGACCCCAATTGACGGAGTTCCACAATGTCGCAATTTCCACAGAATCACACGCTCTCGCCGCGCACCTGGGTGCTGGCCGGGATGATCGCCTTCGCCGTCGGCGTGCGCCTGCTGATCTACTTCGTGCCGGGCCTGTTCCCCTACAATTTCACGCCGGTGGAAGCCATCGCCCTGTTCGGCGGCGCGTACTTCGCCGACCGCCGCCTTGCCTTCGGCGTGCCGCTGGCGGCAATGCTGGTCGCCGACCTCGTCATCGCCACCGCACTGCCGCGCGCGTGGATCGGCGACTGGCTGGGCACCTTGCCTGCGGTCTACGGCTGCATCGCGCTCACCGTCGTCGGCGGCCTGAGCCTGTCGCGCCGCATCAGCGCGTTCCGCGTGACCGGCTACGCCTTCGCCAGCGCGGTGCTGTTCTTTCTTGTCACCAATTTCGCCACCTGGCTCGCCGCGCACGGGGGCGCGGGCGCGGCCTGCACGCAGAGCCTTAGTGCCTGCTACATCGCCGGCATCCCGTTCTTCCGCGGCACGCTGGCCGGCACGCTGGCCTGGAGCCTGTTGCTGTTCGGCGGATTCGAGCTCATGCGGCGGCGCTGGAGCGTGTTGACTCCGGCCGCGGCCTGATTCCGAACGGCACGATCCTGAGCGGTGGGTAACCGCCTTTCCAAGATTTACACCAAAACCGGCGACAACGGGCGAGTAGACGCGCTTGCGCGATGCGTTGAATCGCATCGCGCGCGCCTGCGAGCGCACGAAGCGCGAGCCTAGCAACGGAGTCGCCATGGGAAACCGACTCAGCAAAATCTACACGCGCACCGGCGACGACGGAACCACCGGCCTCGGCGACGGCTCGCGCACGCCGAAGGATTCGGCGCGTGTGGCCGCCTACGGCACGATCGACGAACTCAACAGCGCGATCGGCATGGTCCTGGCGCAGGACATCCCAGCCGGCGTGCGCGAGACCCTGAACCAGATCCAGCACGACCTTTTCGACCTCGGCGGCGAGCTGTGCATTCCGGGCATGGCGATGATCCACGACGCCGACGTCGCACGCCTGGAATCCACGCTCGATGGTTTCAATGCCGACTTGCCCATGCTCAGGGAATTCATCCTGCCGGGCGGCGGCATGGCGGCGTCGTGCTGCCACCTTGCGCGCACCGTGTGCCGGCGCGCCGAGCGCGAGACGGTCACGCTGGCGCGCAGCGAATCCGTGCGGCCGGAAGCGGTGCGCTATCTGAACCGGTTGTCGGACCTGCTGTTCGTTCTCGCGCGCGTGCTCGCTCGCGCATCCGGACACGGCGAAGTGTTGTGGAATCATGAGCGTCGGAAACGACCGAAGACCTGAGTGCTGCTCTACACCCATCCCGCCTGCCTCGCCCACGATCCCGGCACGGGCCATCCGGAATCGCCGGCGCGGCTGCGCGCCGTGCTCGAAGCGCTGGATAATGCTCGATTCGCGGGAATCGATCGCCTTGATGCGCCACGCGTCACGCGCGAGCAGTTGGCGCGAGTCCATAGTGCGGAGATGATCGACGCGATCCACGCCGCGGCACCCAGCGCGGGCTACGCGCAACTCGATCCTGACACAGCCATGTCGCCGGATTCCCTCGAAGCGGCGTTGCGTGCGGCGGGCGCCGTCTGCGCCGCGGTGGATGCGTTGATCGACGGGACGGATACACGCGCGTTCTGCGCCGTGCGCCCGCCCGGCCATCACGCCACGCGCGACACGGCGATGGGATTCTGCCTGTTCAACAATATCGCCGTAGGTGCCGCGCAGGCGCTCGCGCGCGGGATCGAACGCGTGGCAATCATGGATTTCGACGTGCACCACGGCAACGGCACACAGGGCATATTCTGGAACGAACCGCGCCTGCTGTACGCCTCAACGCACCAGTCACCGCTGTATCCCGGCACCGGCGCGCGCACGGAAACCGGCGCCGGCAATATCGTCAACGTGCCGCTCCCGCCCGGTGCGGGATCGGCGGAATTCCGCAGCGAATTCACCGCCGCCATCGAGCCTGCTCTGCGCGATTTCCGCCCGCAGCTCGTGATGATCTCGGCCGGCTTCGACGCGCATCGGCTCGATCCGCTGGCCAGCCTGAATCTCGATGCCGCCGACTACGCCTGGGCCACGCGCGAACTTGTCGACGTCGCCCGCGAGTACGCCGCCGGACGCATCGTTTCCAGCATCGAAGGCGGTTACAGCCTGACTGCGCTGCGCGAATCCACTGCCGCGCACGTTGACGCGCTGATGGAATGAATCATGCGGGCTCGAAGTCGAGCGCCGCAGAGTTGATGCAGTAGCGCAGTCCCATCGGGCGCGGACCGTCGGGAAAAACGTGGCCCAGGTGCGAGTCGCAGCTTGCGCAGCGCACCTCGACGCGGCGCATGCCGTGGGATTCGTCGGCGTGTTCGCTCACCGCCGCTTGCGCCAGCGGCTGGAAATAGCTCGGCCAACCGCTGCCGGAATCGAATTTCGCCGCGGACGCGAACAACGGCGCGCCGCAGGCCGCGCAGCGATAGGTGCCGCTTTCGTGGTGATCCCAGTACTTGCCGGTGAAAGGCAGCTCGGTGGCCGAACAGCGGCACACCGCATAACGTTCCGGGCCCAGTTCCTCGCGCCACTGCGCGTCGGATTTGTCGATTTTCGCGTTCATTTCTGGCTCCGTCTGTTGCCGATCAGACCGGCGCAAGCGCAAGAAAATTGCGCCGGCGCGTTGCCCGGAAACGGCGAATCAGGCAAGCTTCGCGCCTTGCGCATCGCAATCGGATCATCCGTGTCTGGCGCCAACCGATCAAGTCTGCCCCGTTTCCGCCTGCTGGCTGCGGCGCTGGCCCTGGCCATCGTCCAAAGTGTCGCCGCGCAAGATGCGCCGCCGGCCTGTCCGGTCGGCGTACTCATTTGCCCCAGGCCGGCGCGTGCGAGCCTGTTCGCCATGTGCAAGCGCAATGCGCTGCTGGATTCCTACACGCCCGGCCTGCCCACGCAGGGCGACCGAAGCAAGGTCGCCGCCGACGTCAGCTCACGCAAGGTCGAATCCACGGACAGCTCGCATTACCGCCTCGAGGGCGACGTGCGCATGCAGCGCCTGGACCAGCTGCTGCGCTCGGATTTCCTGACCTACGACACCGACACCACGGCCTACGCCGCCGGCGGCCACGTCGTGATGCAGGATCGCAGCTTGGTGATGTCTGCCGCGTCCGCCAGCGGCACCGACTCGCCGCGCACCACGCACCTTCAGGACATCCGCTACCAGCTGCTGCAACAGCGCGGCAACGGCAGCGCCGCCAGCGCCGACATGAGCGATGCCGACCACGGCAAGCTCGTCGATGGCACCTACACCTCATGCGATCCCGACGACGTGCAGTGGCATCTGCACGCCGACGAGTTGGACATGGACAAGGTCGCCAACGAAGGCTATGCCCATGGCGTCAGCCTGTACTACGGCGACGTGCCGTTCTTCTGGTTTCCCTACCTGAGCTTTCCACTCAGCAACGAACGCCGGTCCGGCTTCCTCGCCCCGCACATCGCCTATTCCAGCCACCGCGGCCTCGTGCTCGGCGCGCCGTATTACCTGAATCTCGCGCCGAACTACGACGCCACCCTTGAACCGCGCGTGTCGACCGAACGCGGCGCCATGCTCGCGGGCCAGTTCCGCTACCTCGACGCCGCCGACAAGGCGCAGATCGATTTCAATTTCGTCCCGCACGACAACGAAGCCGCGGACGAGCGCGCGCAATACGCCGCCGTGCCGCCGGTGTTCCAGGGTCCGGCCTCGCCCGTGGATGTCCCGGACCGCCGCTATGCCTTCCAGATCAAGGATTGGAGCCGGATTTCCGACAACTGGGGCGCCGCCGTCGACATCGAGCGCGTCTCCGACAAGCAATACTTCCAGGACTACGGCGATTCGCTCACAACGAGCGCGACCGCCCTGCTCGGTTCCAGCGCCTACCTGAACGGCCGCGGCACGTGGTGGAATGCGAGCCTCGGCGCCGATGCACTGCAGATCACGCAGACTACCTTGTCCAACGCCGCGCAGCCCTACATGCGCCTGCCGCGCGCGACGTTCCAGGGCGAACACGCGCTGCTCGGCGGGCTGGTCTGGGGCGTGGAGTCCGAATACGTCGATTTCCGCCGCGGCCCGTTCGATCTGGTCGGTCCGACGCCGGACAGCACGCGGAGCGTCGCCTCGGTGGAAGGCCAGCGCGTTGACCTGCACCCGTACGTGGCGTACCCGGTCGAGACCGCCGGCTATTTCATCCGTCCGGAACTCGGCCTGCGCTACACCGCCTACGACCTGAACGACCTGGCGGCCTACAACGCCTCGCATCCGGGCACGCCGTCATTCACGCAAACCTCGCCCTCGCGCAGCATGCCGATCTTCGACCTCGACGCAGGCCTCGTCTTCGAACGCCCGCTGACCGTGTTCGGCACGGCGCTGACCCAAACCCTGGAACCGCGCCTGTATTACCTGCGCGTGCCGTACCGCGATCAGGCCGATCTGCCGGTCTTCGACACGCAACTGCCGAGCTTCGATTTCCCGAGCCTGTTCCGTAGCAACAGCTTCGTCGGCGCCGACCGCCAGAGCAACGCGAACAACCTGACCCTGGCACTGACGTCGCGCCTGATCGATACCTCCTCCGGCGACGAACTACTCAGCGCCAGCATCGGCCAGATCCATTATTTCTCGCCGCAGCGCGTGCAATTGCCGGGCGTGCCGGAAGTCGACTATTCCGGTTCGGACTTCGTCGGCGAACTCGACCTGCGCCTGAACGACCGCTGGCAAATCAAGTGGGACCAGCAATACAACCCGAATTCGCGCATCCTCGATCCGCAGACGCAGATGCTGGTGGAAAACCTGCACCACACCGACCTGTCCGCGGTCAGCGTCCAGCACCGCTTCGGCGCGGAAGGCACGCTCAATTTCTCCTACCGCTTCCGCCGCGGCCTGCTCGAACAGGTCGATACCTCGGCGCTGGTTCCGCTCAACGCGAACTGGAGCCTGGTCGGCCGCTACTACTATTCGCTGATGCACAGCCAGTTGCTGGAAGCCTTCGCCGGCGCACAGTACGACAGTTGCTGCGTGGCCATGCGCGTGCTGGTGCGGCGCTACATCAACGTCATCGGCCAGCTCAAGCCGAGCAATGGCGTGTACTTCGAACTGGAGTTCAAGGGCCTGGGCAACACCGGCACGCGCACCGGGAATTTCCTGCGCCGTGCTATTCTTGGCTACCAGTAAGCGCCCGTTCCAATAACGGTTTTCTTACCCGGAAACCCGCATAATCGCGCGGTTTTCGCCAACAAATCCCTTATCGAACCGTCATGCCGATGAACCGAATCGCCTTTTGCTTGTGTTTTCTGATAACTGCGCTCGGCGCCTGGTCCGGCGCGCAGGCGCAGGCCCTGCAGCCGACGCAGCCGCTGGATCGCATCGTCGCCATCGCCGACGACGACGTCATCCTGCAAAGCGAACTCGACGCGGCCGTGGCCAACGTCATCAACCAATACCGCGCCAATCCGCAGCAGTTGCCGCCGCGCGACGTGCTCGAACGCCAGGTGCTGGACAGCCTGGTCATGCTGCGCCTGCAGGTTGCGCGCGCCAAGGACACCGGCATCCGCGTCAGCGACGCCGACATCGACCAGGCCGTGCAGCGCGTCGCCGCGAACAACAAGATGAGCGTGGACCAGTTGCGCGGCTCGCTGGCGCGCGAGAACATGAGTTACGAGGATTTCCGCAATCACCTGCGTGATCAGCTCCTCGTGCAGCGCCTGCAGCAACGCGTCGTGCAGAGCCAGTCCACCGTCAGCGATTCGGAAGTCGACATCCTGCTCGCCAGCAATAGCCTCAAGTCCGGCGAGGTGCACTTGCAGCACATCCTGATCGGCCTGCCCAACGGTGCCGATGCCTCGCAGATCGCCGCGGCGCGCGCCAAGGCCGACGAGGTCAAGGCCAAGGTCGACGGCGGCATGGACTTCACCACCGCCGCGATCCAGTACTCGAGCGCGCAGGACGCCCTGCAGGGCGGCGACCTGGGCTGGCGCCGTTACGACGAGGTGCCGGAGGC
>DATIVQ010000064.1:0-4125 GCA_035465735.1 Rudaea sp. | reverse complement strand
AACGTACCATCCGGCAGCAGGGTCCAGCCTTCCTCGGCGTTGAAGTCCGCCTTGCCCGACGAGCCGAGTTCGGTCCACGTCAGTGTGGCCGGATCCAGTTCCGCGATGCGCTCGGTCAACTTGTCGCCGAGCAGGAATTTGCCGTTCGGCATCACGATCGAAGCGGAATCGCCGATGAAATCCCAGTCCGGCGGCGGCGTGACCGGGGTCCAGGCGTCGGCAACCGGATCGTAGATTGCGCCGAGATTGGTCAGAGAAAACGGTCCGCCCAGGTTGTATTCGCCGCCCTCGATCAGCACGCGCCCATCGGCCAGAACCGCGGATGCGAAGGCGTAGGGGCCGTAATTCCAAGCCATCGGCAGGCTGGCCAGTTGTTTCCACGTGCCAGCGAGATAGCTGCCCGATGCATCCGGCGTCAGCGCGTACCAGTCGGTAGCATCATTGGCCTGGAACATCACCCGACCGTCCGTAAGAAGGAAAGGCTGCCCGACTGATACCGGCGGTTGACTGATCAACGGTAGCACCACCAAGCGATCCTGCGCCGGCAGCAATGCCATCGGCATGCCGAGAAGGAAACCGAAAATCGCGGCACCGCATGTCTTGTTCATAGCGAGTCCGTGGATCAGGGGGCGCACAGCATACCCAAAGTCTCGCATGTACGAAATGTGTCGTTTTCGCTTCGATACCGTCACGCTGCCCGCGCCTGCGCATGTTCGCGCATGGATTCCAGCGCGGCCTCGACCACGCGGAAATCCGCACCCGCCGCGCGCATGTGTTCGCTCAGGTAGCGCCGGAACGCTCGCGCGCCGGGCTCGCCCAGGTACAGCCCGAGCACATGGCGCGCGATGTGATGCAGCGCCTCGCCACGGCGCAGTTGACCGGCAATGTAAGGTGCCAGCGCGCGCAACACGTCATCGCGTGCCGGCAGCGGCGTGCCGAAGAATGCGTGCTCGACGCGCGCCAGCACGAAAGGATCGTGATAGGCCGCACGACCGAGCATTACCCCGTCCACCTTGTGCAAATGGGATTTTGCCGCATCCGCGTCGGCGACGCCGCCATTGATGACGATGGTCAAGCGCGGAAATTCCTGCTTCAGGCGATACACGCGCGGATAGTTCAACGGCGGAATCTCGCGGTTTTCCTTCGGACTCAGGCCGTGCAGCCAGGCCTTTCGCGCATGCACGATCAGGACTTCGAGCCCCGCACGGATCAGGATATCGGCGAAGCGATGCAGGCCTTCGTCATCGTCCTGATCGTCCACGCCAATGCGGCATTTGACCGTCACGGGAATAGTCACTGCCGCGCGCATCGCCGCGACGCAGTCGGCGACCAGCGCCGGCTCGTGCATCAGGCAGGCGCCGAAGCGGCCGGATTGCACGCGATCCGACGGACAGCCGACATTGAGGTTGATTTCGTCGTAGCCGAATTCGGCGCCGATACGCGCCGCGGCGGCGAGTTCCTCCGGCTCGTGGCCGCCCAACTGCAACGCGACCGGATGTTCGGAAGCGTCGAAGCCGAGCAGGCGCGCGCGGTCGCCGCGCACCACTGCGTGCGCATGCACCATCTCGGTATACAAACGCGCATGGCCGCTGAGCAGGCGATGGAAGACACGGCAATGGGTGTCCGTCCAATCCATCATCGGGGCGACGCAAAGGCGCCACGCCGCGGATTCACCGCGCGTATGACTGTCTGCCGCCTCGTCGGTATGGCCGGATTCCGGCATTTTTGCCATCTGCGCGTTCACCGCGGCCACTTTACCTGCCGCGCCCGGCAAATGGCAGCGGCGCGGGATTGCGAAATGACCTGCATCAAGGCGGCTGCCCGGCCCGTGTGCGAGTCTGCACGAATGTACGAGAACGCTTCGAGGCTGCCGCAGCAACCGCCATCGGCGAAGGACGACCGGCACACGCTGGCCGCGTGCTTCCTCGGGCCCTACGGGGAAAACGACACGCTGCTGGAGAAGATCGTCGTCGAATTCCTGCGCGACCATGTCTACTGGCGGCGCAATTTCCACCCGGAGGACCCGCCGGCGATCGCCACCGCCGCCGCGCAGCATCCGGATTATCTCGCGTTCGAGGCGCGCATGCGCCGCGAGCTACACCAGCTTTCGGCGGCGCTAAAGAAATCCGTGCCGTTCCACAGTCCGCGTTACATCGGCCACATGGCATCGGATTTGTTGCTGCCCGGGCTCGCCGCGCAGATGCTGACGCTGCCCTACAACCCGAACAACGTCAGCGAGGACGCCGCGCCGGTCACCGTCGACCTGGAAGTGCAGGCCGGCCTGCAGCTCGCACGCATGCTTGGCTATCCGCACGATCCTTCGCAGCCCGCGTGCGCGTTCGGCCACCTGACATCCGGCGGCACGCTGGCCAACTACCAGGCCCTGCGCCTTTCACTTTCGCTCAAGGCCTTCCCGCTCGCCTTGCGCGCGGCGCGGGTGCCTGACCTCGATCTGCCCGCGGACGACTGGAGTGCGTTCAACCTGTCCGGCAGCGCGGCGATCGCGCTGCTCGAGGCGTGGCAGCGCTGGCTCGCCGCACAGACTCCGGCGGAGCAGGCACACTGGCACGCCAGGGTCGAGGACGAGCGCATCGAGCAACGCGGCCTCGCTGGTTTCTTCGCCGCGCATCCCGGCATTCGCGTGCCGCGCGTGCTCGCGCCGGTCACTGCGCATTATTCATGGAGCAAGGGCGTCAAGTTGCTCGGCCTCGGCCGCGAACAACTGCTGGCGGTGCCGACACGCGGCATGCGCCTGGACGTCGATGCCTTCGATGCCATCCTCGGGCGCTGCGCACGCGACCGCGAACCGGTGCTGCTGGCGGTCGCCGTGCTCGGTAGCACCGAGTACGGCACGATCGACCCGATCGACGGCATGCTCGCCGCGCGCGAACGCAGCCGTGCGCGCGGCCTGGATTTCAGCGTGCACGTGGACGCGGCCTGGGGCGGCTACCTCGCCACGCTGTTCCGCAATGCGGACGGCAGCTTGCGCCCGCGTGCAGACGTCGCCGCCGAGTTCGCGCGTTTCCCGACGCCCGCCGTGCACGCCGCGTTCGCCGCGCTCGCCGGCACCGATTCGGCCACGGTCGATCCGCACAAGCTCGGCTACCTGCCCTACGGCACCGGTGCGTTCATCTGCCGCGACCACCGCGCAATGGCCTTGCTCGCCGAGCGCGCCGACTACGTGTTCCACGCCGAAACGCCGCCGGACTATCTCGCGCGCTACCGCAGCCTCGGCCAGTTCATTCCGGAGGGCTCCAAGTCCGGCGCCGCCGCCGCGGCAGTCTACGTCACCCACAAGGTGCTGCCGCTGCACCACGCCGAATTCGGCCGGTTGCCGCGCGCGACCGTGCTGGCGGCCGAGGCGTTCTACGCGCGCGCACTGCGCTTCGCCGAACAGCAGGCCGGCCGCCTGCACGCGCTGGTGCCGTTCGCGCCGGACAGCAACCTGGTCTGCCTCGCGCTCAATCCGCACGGCAACCGCGCGCCCGCGCGCGCCAACGCGTTCATGCGCGCCCTGCACGACACGCTGCGCGCCGACCCGCATCAGCCGCTGCAGACCAAGGAATTCTTCGGCTCGGTGACCCGCCTGCCGCCGGAACTGCTCGGCAGCGACGAGGCCGCGCGCATTTTCGGTGCGCTCGGCCTGGACATTGCCGGCACCGATGAACCGTTGATCATCCTGCGCCACACGCTGATGAATCCGTATCTGCTCGACCACGAGAACGGCATCAGCTACATCGACCGTTATTTCGAGTTTCTCGCACGGTGCTGCGCCGCACTGGAACAGGCGCATCGCCAAAAGCCAACGCAGGTCAATGGCGACCGCCTCGCCATGCCCGGACCCGGCGCATGAGTTTCCACGACCTGCGCAGCTTTCTCGCGCGCCTGGAACGCGAGCGAGAACTCGCGCGCATCCCAGCGCCGGTCGATCCGCACCTGGAATCGACCGCGCTGTGCCATCGCGCGCTGCGCGAGGGCGGCCCGGCGCTGCTGATGGAGCGCCCCGCCGGCTCGGCACATGCATTCCTCGGCAACCTGTTCGGAAATCGCCACCGCATCGAATTGGCGCTGGCCGGACGGCCACTCGCCTCCTTGCGCGAACTCGGCCGCTTGCTCGCCGCGATC
>DATIVQ010000063.1:0-23362 GCA_035465735.1 Rudaea sp. | reverse complement strand
GATGGGCTTTTTCGAGCTTCTTGCGCACCAGCTCGCGCTTGAGCGGCGACAGGTAATCGACGAAGAGTTTTCCGATCAGGTGATCCATCTCGTGCTGGATGCACACCGCGAGCAGGCCGTCGGCCTCGATGCGGATCGGCTTGCCATCGCGATCCTGCGCCTCGACGACGATGCGCTCGGAACGCTCCACGTCGGCAAAGATGCCCGGCACCGACAGGCAGCCCTCCTGGTAGACCTGTTCGCCTTCGCGTTCGACGATCTTCGGGTTGATCAGGGCCAGCGGCGCGTTCTTTTCCTCAGAAACGTCGAGCACCAGCAATTGCTTGTGCACGTTTACTTGGGTCGCGGCCAAACCGATGCCGGGCGCGGCGTACATGGTCGCGAGCATCGCGTCGAGGAGCGCGTGCAGGGCCTTGTCGAACACGGCTACGGGCTGGGCCTTGGTGCGCAGGCGCGGATCGGGAAATTCGAGAATCGTCAGCATGGCTTCGATATGGGGCAACGGACGGACCGGCTCAAGCGCCGGCAAAATGCCGGTATTTGACGAAAAATTCTACGCCGATTGGGCACTTGGCGCGACTTTGGCGCCGGATCACCCGCCTGGACCGCAATTTCGTGCGGGCCGTCATTTGCGCCGTTAAAATTTTCGTATACACTCGGGAAGCCCTTTGGGAATCAGGTAATTGGCAGCCATGCTTAAAAAACTACCTGCAATTTGCGCCGGATTGCTGCTCACCCTCACGGCTTACGCCGCTTCGGTGCAGCTTGCAAAGGATCATCCCGACACCTACACGGTGCGCAAGGGGGACACGCTGTGGAGTATCGCGGCGAAGTTCCTGCAGAAGCCGTGGCAGTGGCCGGAAGTCTGGCAGGCCAATCCGCAAATCAGGAATCCGCATCTGATCTATCCCGGCGACGTGCTCAGCCTGGCTTACCTCAACGGCAAGCCGGGACTGGGCATCGCGAGCCGTGGCGGTATCGAACCGCATACCCGCGCCGAGCAACTGGAAAGCGCAGTCAAACCCCTGCCGCTGTCGGCGATCGAGGATTTCCTGAAGAAGCCGCGCCTTGTCGGCGAGGACGAGTTCAAGCGTGCCCCGCACGTGGTCGGCATCGAGGATCATCACATCAACGGTGCAACCGGCCAGCTCGTCTACGTGCGCGGGCTCGACGCCCGGCCCGGCCAGCGCTTCGTGCTGCTGCGCCCGATCGGCCGGTATTACGAAATTGCCGGCAAGGACGGCCGCCCGAGCGAGGTGTTCCGGCAGGACCTGCAGGGCCGCGACGACCGCCCGAGCATGCTCTGGCATCACGGCCCGGATCACTTCACCCTGCACGGAGACGTGCATTTCCTCGGTTATGAGATGCTCCAGTACGGCGAAGCGGAGGCCACGCGCGCCGGCAATCCGGCGTCAGTGCTGGTGACAAGCACCGATTACGAAGTGCGCGAAGGCGACTACGTGCTTCCACCGGAGGACAACCAGTTCGACTTCCAGTACGTGCCGCACGCGCCCAAGCAGGTGCCGCCGACAATGCGCGTGATCGCCTTCACCGACGCGCTCAACGCGGTCGGCCGCCTGCAGGTCGTGGCACTGTCCAGCGGCGCGGCGGATGGCGTGGAAAACGGCCAGACGTTCTCGATCTTCCACGCCGGCGACGTGGTGCAGGACCGCACGGATTATCCGGACGGCAGCTTCAAGGCGTTTTTCCATCGCGACGACGCCAAGGTGCAATTGCCCGAGGAATACATCGGCCACGTGATGATCTTCCGCACGTTCGGCCGGGTCAGCTACGGCCTGATCATGGACGGCATCCGGCCGGTGCATCTGGGCGACAAACTCTACGACCCGGATCACACGTAGGATTTTTCCGATTCTCGACAAACGGCGCGGTTTTCCGCGCCGTTTGTTTTTGCGCATCCGCTAAACTGCCGCGATGCCGCTGGAACCTGGCCTTGACGAAACCCGCGCATGGCTCGCGCTGTTGCGCGCGCCGGGAATCGGCGCCGGCGGTGTGCGCGAACTCGTCGGCCGCCACGGCAGTGCGTTGGCCGCGCAAGTTGCCGCCGCGCGCGAGGCACGCACGGGTGCGGAAGCGCGCGCCTGGCTGGCCGCGCCGGATGCAGCCATTATCGAACGCGACCTCACCTGGCTCGCCGAGTCGGATCATCATCTGATCGTCGCCACCAGCGAGGATTTCCCGGCCCTGCTGCGCGATGCGCAAAACCCGCCGGCGGCGCTGTTCGTGGCCGGCGACCCGGCTTGCCTGTGGTCTGCACAGATCGCCATCGTCGGCTCGCGCAGCGCCAGTGCCGGAGGCCTGGCGAACGCACGCGCCTTCGCCAAGACCTTCGCGCAGGCCGGCAACACGATCACCAGCGGATTGGCGGAAGGCGTCGACGGCGCCGCGCACGAAGGCGCGCTGGAAGGCGGCGGCAAGACCATCGCCGTGCTCGGCACCGGCCCGGATCTGGTCTATCCACGCCAGCACCGTGATCTGGCCGAACGCATCGTCGCGCACGGCGCGCTGGTCTCGGAATTCCCGCCCGGCACCCCCGGCAAACCCGAGAATTTCCCGCGCCGCAATCGCCTGATCGCGGGCCTGAGCCTGGGCACCCTGGTCGTGGAAGCGGGCCTGAATTCCGGATCGCTGATCACCGCGCGCCTGGCCGCCGAGGCCGGTCGCGAAGTCTTCGCCCTGCCCGGCTCGCTCCACTCCCCGCTCGCGCGCGGCTGCCACCGACTCATCCGTGACGGCGCCAAACTCGTGGAAACCGCCGAGGAAGTGATCGAGGAATTGCGCGGCGTCGGCGGCCTGCTCGCCGAAGGCCTGCGCCGGCGCCTGGGCGCCCCAGCTGCGGCCGCACCGATCGCGGAACCGGCGGCGGCGCGCGACCCGGAATACCAACGCCTGCTCGCGGCGCTGGACACCGAACCGGCGGCGCTGGACGAACTCGTCGAGCGCACCGGACTGCCCGCCGCGGCCCTGTCCTCGATGCTGCTCGTACTCGAACTGGATGGAGCTGTTGCCGCCGAAAATGGCCGTTACGCGCGACGCTGACAATGCCGCGCGCTTGACACGGCAGCGGAACATGTGGGCACACTGAATAAGGAAGGGCCCGGTAGAACCGGGCCCATTGCATCTTCAGACGGCACCCGCATGGCCAAAAACCTGCTCATCGTCGAATCGCCCGCCAAGGCCAAGACGATCAACAAATACCTCGGCAAGGACTTCCAGGTCCTGGCCTCCTACGGTCATGTCCGCGACCTCAAGCCCAAGGAAGGCGCGGTCGACACCGACCACGACTTCGCCATGCACTACGAGCTGATCGACAAGAACGAAAAACATGTCGACGCCATCGTCAAGGCCGCCAAGAGCGCGCAGGCGCTGTATCTGGCCACCGACTTGGATCGCGAAGGCGAGGCGATTTCCTGGCACATTGCCGAAATCCTCAAATCACGCAATTTGCTCGAAGGCAAGGCCGTGCATCGCGTGGTGTTTTCCGAGATCACGCCGCACGCGATCCAGGATGCGGTTGCGCATCCGCGCGAACTGTCGCTCGACCTCGTCAACGCGCAACAGGCGCGGCGCGCGCTCGATTACCTGGTCGGTTTCAATCTTTCTCCTGTACTGTGGCGCAAGGTGCAGCGCGGCCTGTCGGCCGGGCGTGTGCAGTCGCCGGCGCTGCGCATGATCGTCGAACGCGAGGAGGAAATCGAAGCGTTCAAGGCGCGCGAGTACTGGACGATCGAAGCCGATTGCGCGCATCCGGCGCAGCGCTTCGCCGCACGCCTGACGAAGCTGCGCGGCAAGAAGTTCGAGCAGTTCGACCTGACCGACGAGGCATCCGCGCATGCGGCGCGCGACGGCTTGATCAAATCCGCGCAAGGACGACTGATCGTCAGCGAGGTGCAATCCAAGGAGCGCAAGCGCCGTCCGTCGCCGCCGTTCACCACCTCCACGCTGCAACAGGAAGCCGCGCGCAAGCTGGGATTCTCCACCAGCCGCACCATGCGCATCGCGCAAGGTTTGTATGAAGGCGTGGCAGTCGGCGACGAAGGTACGGTGGGTCTCATCACCTACATGCGTACCGATTCGGTGAACCTCGCCAGCGAAGCGATCGCGGAAATCCGCAAGGTCATCGCGCGCGACTTCGGCGCGCGCGCCTTGCCCGAGCATCCGCATTTCTACCGCGCCAAATCCAAGAACGCGCAGGAAGCGCACGAGGCGATCCGTCCGACTTCGGCGCTGCACACGCCGGCCGGCATGGCCGCCTACCTCAACGACGACCAGCGCAAACTCTACGAACTGATCTGGAAACGCGCGGTCGCCAGCCAAATGCAGCACGCGACCCTGAACACGGTGTCGGTCGACTTCGATGCCGGCGGCGATTCGGCGTTCCGCGCCAGCGGTACGACCGTGGTCGACCCGGGCTTCCTTGCCGTCTACGAGGAAGGCCGCGACGCGAAGGCCGCCGAGGACGAAGACGAAAACCGCAAGCTGCCGGCGATGAAAGTCGGCGAAGCCGTGCCTCTGGCCGGCGTGCTGGCCGATCAGCATTTCACCGAGCCGCCGCCGCGCTATTCCGAAGCCTCGCTGGTCAAGGCGCTGGAGGAATACGGCATC
Source organism: Rudaea sp. (assembly GCA_035465735.1). Taxonomy (GTDB): domain Bacteria; phylum Pseudomonadota; class Gammaproteobacteria; order Xanthomonadales; family Rhodanobacteraceae; genus Rudaea. Next base: position 18,736 of record DATIVQ010000063.1, on the reverse strand, counting down.
GGCCGGCCCTCGACCTACGCGAGCATCATCCAGACCCTGCTCAATCGCGAATACGTGCTGCTCGATTCGCGCCGCTTCCGTCCCACCGATGTCGGCCGCGCGGTGGGCAAGTTTCTGTCCGGGCATTTCACTCAGTATGTCGACTACGACTTCACCGCCAAGCTCGAGGACGAGCTCGATGCGGTGTCGCGCGGCGAAGAGGACTGGGTACCGCTGCTGCGCAAGTTCTGGACACCGTTCAAGGCATTGGTCACGGACAAGACCGAAACCGTCGACCGCGCCGAAGCCAGCGGCTCGCGCGAACTTGGAATCGATCCCGCGTCGGGCCGGCCGCTCAGCGTGCGCCTGGGCCGCTACGGGCCGATGGCGCAGATCGGCACCAAGGACGACGCGGAAAAGCCGCGCTTCGCGAGCCTGCGCCCCGGCCAGAGCATCCACACGATCACGCTCGAGGACGCACTGCAACTGTTCAAGTTGCCGCGCGAACTCGGCGTGGCCGACGACGGCGAGACGATCAGCGTCGGCATCGGCCGCTTCGGCCCCTTCGTCAAGCACGGCACCGTGTACGCCTCGATCAAGCCACCCGACGATCCCTACACGATCGAGCTGGCACGGGCGAAGGAAGTGCTGCACGAGAAGGCCGAGGCGATCCGCAACCGCGTGATCGCAAGCTTCCGCGACGGCGCGATCCAGGTCCTGCGCGGGCAATACGGCCCCTACATCACCGACGGCGAGAAGAACGCGCGCATCCCCAAGGATCGCGAGCCGGCCTCGCTGACCGAAGCCGAGTGCGCGGAACTGCTGGCGGCGGCGCCGGTACGGCCCAAACGCGGGCGCTTCGGCAAGGCGGCCAAGGGCGCGCCGGCCAAGTCCGCCGCCAAGGCCAAAGCCGCACCGGCGAAGAAGACCACCGCGAAGAAGGCGCCCGCGAAAAAGGCCCCCGCCCAGAAAGCGGCGGCGAAGAAGGCCGCGCCGCGGACCGGGAAAGCGGCGGGCTGACCGCCGTGGAAGCCGACCTGCAAGCCGCTGCCGAAGCGCTGCGCGCCGGCGGGGTCGTGGCCTATCCGACCGAGGCGGTCTACGGCCTGGGCTGCGATCCGCACAACCGCGCCGCCTTCGCGCGCGTGTTCGAACTCAAGCAGCGGCCGCCCACCCAAGGCGTGCTGCTGATCGCGGCGGAATTTGCACAAGTGGAAAAGTATATCGATGCCGCGACGCCAGTCGATGCCATCGCGCGCGCGCGCGCGACCTGGCCGGGTCCGCAGACCTGGATCTTCCCGCGCGCCGCTTCCGTGCCGGACTGGATCGCAGGCAGTCACGCCGGCATCGCCCTGCGCGTGACCGCGCACCCGCTCGCCGCTGCGCTGTGCCGCGCGTTCGGCGGCGCGCTGGTGTCGACCAGTGCGAACCGCCACGGCGAGCCGCCGGCGCGCACGGCGCACGAGGTGCGTGGGGCATTCGGCAACGAACTTGCGTATATTCTGGACGGCGCCGTTGGCGGTCTCACGCGGCCAACGCCGATCCGCGACGCCGTCAGCGGGGTCGAGATCAGGGCCTGATCGAGGGGTAGGGGAAGTGTCGGCAGTCGTCGAAATCCAGGGAGCCTTGCCGGCCGCCATGCCATTGCTGGCCGCGGCGGACGTGTCACGGATCGTTGCCTGGCGCGATGGCAATGCCGTATCCGCGGGCGACTTTCTTGCCGAAGTCGGCGCGTTGGCCGCGCGGCTTCCCTTGGCGCGTCACGTCGTGAACCTGTGCGAGGACCGCTATCGCTTCATCGTCTCGTTCTGCGCCGCCGCCGTGGCCGGACAGACGAACCTGCTGCCCGGCACGCGCACGCCGCAGGCGATCGCGGAAACCCTGAGCGCCTATCCGGATAGTTACCTGCTTGCCGAACGCACGCTAGATTCGGTACCCGCGCGGCAATTCGCGATGCCGGAGAAACTGCGCATCGACGCCGCGCCGATGCCGCTGATTCCGCCGGATCGCATCGTCGCCATCGCCTTCACATCGGGAAGCACGGGCGTTCCGAAAGCGAATCCCAAGACCTGGGGCGCCGTGTGCGCGAGCAGCGCGTTCAATGCCGGCGCCGTGTGCGCGGATGGCGCCCCGAACATCGTCGCCACCGTACCGCCGCAGCACATGTACGGCCTGGAACTGTCCGTGCTGCTGCCCCTGCGCAGCCGCGCCGCGATCCACGCTGGGCATCCGTTCTTCCCCGCCGACATCGCGCAGGCCCTCGCCGAGATTCCGGCGCCGCGCGTGCTGGTGACGACACCGCATCATTTGCGCGCGCTGCTGCGCGAGAACGCCAACTTGCCCACGCTCGACGCCATCGTCAGCGCGACCGCGCCGCTGGATGCACAGCTCGCGCGCGCGGCGGAAGCGCGCTACGCGGCGCGCGTGGTCGAGGTGTTTGGTTCGACCGAAACCTGCGTCATCGCCCGGCGCCGCGCCGCGCACGACGAGCCGTGGAACCTGTATCCGGGCGTGAGCCTGCACCCGCAGCCCGATGGCACCCTGGTCGATGCGCCGTATTTTCCCGCGCCCACGCTGCTGCACGATATCGTCGAACTGTTGCCGCCCGGTCGCTTCCTCCTGTGCGGTCGCAATGGCGACCTGCTCGAAATCGCCGGCAAGCGCGCTTCGCTGGGCGATCTCAACCGGCGCCTGCTGGCAATTCCCGGCGTCGAAGATGGCGTGATATTCCAACTCGACGCCGATGCTCGCGGCGTGCGACGCCTGGCGGGACTGGCGGTGGCGCCGGGAATCGAAGCAACGCAAATAGTGGACGCGCTGCGTGCGGCCATCGATCCGGTGTTCCTGCCGCGGCCGCTCAAAGTCCTCGATTCGTTGCCGCGGAATGCGGCGGGCAAGCTGCCGCGCGCGGCGTTGTTGGAAGCGCTTCGCGACGCTTGATTGCGTTGTGGACTATTTCCACTCTGCGAGTTTGTAGTACACCGGCTGCACCACGCCGGACGGCCCGGACAACTGCTGCATCAGGTTCGGGGGGATGATCGCCGGATTGTCGACATAGAACTTCGTCGGACCGTGCTTTTCGAGCACGCGCACGAACAGCAGTTTGCCCTTCTTGCGGTATTCCTCGACGGTTTCATTGCCGTTCTGGCGTACCGTCACCACCGGCAGTTCGGCCACGTTCGCAGCCGCTTGCACTTCCGGCGGCAAGGTCGATTGATCCTGGGTTTTGCCGGCGGCGTTCGCGGGTGCTGCGGAGGCCGGTTTCGCGGGTGCTGCCGGCGCGGCGGCGGGAGCGGTGGCCTTGACGCCCGGATCGTTCATCGCCGGCGGCGCCTGCACCGGCGGCAGCGGATCGGAGGCCGGCGTGCCCTGCGCAAAAACCGCGCCGCCCGCATCGATCAATGCCGATGCGACCAACATGACGCCCAGCACGCGAAGGGATTTCATCTCGCACCTCCTGAATTTGCGTCGAGCATAACACGCGCACGCAACGTATTTCACGACGTGCGAACGGGCCATTTCGTTGCAAAAATCCGTGCGCTGGGCCAAGCTGAAAAACCCGCCACAGCCGTGCCCCATCATGTCGCGTCCCACCCTCGTCCTGATCGACGGTTCCGGCTATCTGTACCGCGCCTTCCATGCACTGCCGCCGCTGTCGAACCGCATGGGCGAGCCGACCGGCGCGCTGTTCGGCGTGTTCAACATGCTGCGCGCGACCTTGAAGGACATGCCGGCTCACGTGGCCTTCGTCGCGGATGCGTCCGGACCGACGTTCCGCGACGCAATCTTCGAACAATACAAGGCGCACCGCCCGCCGATGCCGGACGATCTGCGCGCGCAGATCGAACCGATGCTGGAGCTGGTTTCCGCGCTGGGATTCCCAATCCTGCGCGTGCCGGGCGTGGAGGCGGACGATGTGATCGGCACGCTCGCCAGACAGGCCGCGGCACAGGGCATCGACGTGGTCGTTTCCACCGGCGACAAGGATCTGGCGCAACTAGTTTCGCCGCACATCCGCCTGGTTAACACGATGACCAATTCCACGCTGGATGCGGATGGCGTGTTCGCCAAGTTCGGCGTGCGCCCGGACCAAATCGTGGATTACCTCGCCCTGGTCGGCGACAGCGCGGACAATATCCCCGGCGTGCCCAAGTGCGGGCCGAAGACCGCGGCGAAGTGGCTCGGCGAATACGGCACGCTCGACGCGATCATCGCCAACGCCGGCACGATCGGCGGAAAGATCGGCGAGAGCCTGCGCGCCGCACTGCCGCAATTGCCGATGTCGCGCCAGCTCGCCACGATCAAGACCGACGTCGAACTGGACGTCGAACCTTCCGGCCTCGTATTCCACGAGCCGGACGCTGAAAAACTGCGCGCGCTGTACACGCGCTACGAATTCCGCGCGGCGCTGAAGGAACTGGATGCGAAGAAAGGCCCTGACGAAACCGCGGTCGCGCCGCAGGACGTGCCCTCCGCCGTGGAATCTGCGCCCGCGCAAGCGCAGAACCGGGACTACGAACTCATCCTTACCCGGGAGCGCTTCGACGCCTGGCTGGAAAAGCTCCGCGCCGCCAGCCTGGTCTGCATCGACACCGAAACCACGAGCCTGGATCCGATGCGCGCGGAAATCGTCGGCGTGTCGTTCGCCGTCGAACCCGGCCACGCCGCCTACGTGCCGCTGGCGCACGATTATCCCGGCGCGCCGGCGCAGCTATCCCGCGACGATGTGCTCGCCGCGCTCAAGCCGCTGCTGGAAGATGCGCGAAAACCCAAGTTGGGCCAGCATGCCAAGTACGACATGAACGTGCTGTCGAATTACGACATCGCGGTGGCCGGCGTGCGTTTCGATTCGATGCTGGAGTCGTACGTATGGAATTCTTCCGGCAACCGCCACGACATGGACACGTTGGCGAAGAAATTCCTCGGCGTGGACACCATCCATTACGAGGACGTGGCCGGCAAGGGCGCCAGGCAGATTCCGTTCGCGCAGGTCGAGGTGCGTCGCGCCGCCGACTACGCCGCCGAGGACGCCGACATCACGCTGCGCCTGCATCAGACGCTGTGGGCAAAGCTCGAAACCGAACCGAAGCTGCAAAAGGTGTTCGACGAGATCGAGATGCCGCTGGTGCCCGTGCTCGCGCGCATGGAACAGACCGGTGTCCTGATCGACACCGGCAAGCTGAGCAAGCAAAGCAACGAACTCGGCAAGCGCCTGCTGGAAATCCAGCAACAGGCATTCGCCATCGCAAGGCGGAATTTCAACATGGATTCGCCCAAGCAATTGCAGGCGCTGCTGTACGAGGAATTGCAATTGCCGGTGTCGATCAAGACGCCGACCGGGCAGCCATCGACGAACGAGGAAGCGCTCGAAGCACTCGCCGGCCAGCACGATTTGCCACGCCTGATCCTCGATTACCGCACGCTGGCGAAATTGCGTTCCACCTACACCGACAAATTGCCAGAGGCAGTGAATCCGCGCACGGGCCGCGTGCACACGAGCTACCACCAAGCCGTCGCCGCGACCGGTCGGCTGTCGTCGAACGATCCGAACCTGCAGAACATCCCGATCCGCACCGAGGAGGGCCGACGCATCCGCCAGGCCTTCGTCGCGCCGGATGGCATGAAGATCCTCGCCGCCGACTATTCGCAGATCGAATTGCGCATCATGGCGCATCTGTCCGCAGACGCCGGCCTGCTCGCGGCGTTCCACGGCAACCAGGACGTGCATCGCGCCACGGCCGCCGAAGTGTTCGGCGTGCCGCCGGAGCAAGTCGATCCGAACCAGCGCCGCGCCGCCAAGGCAATCAATTTCGGCCTGATGTACGGCATGAGCGCCTGGGGCCTGGCGCGCCAGCTTGGCATTGGCCGCGATGAGGCGAACACCTACGTCAAGACTTATTTCGAGCGCTATCCCGGCGTCGCGGCCTTCATGCAGGCCACGCGCGATCAGGCGCACCGCGATGGCTACGTCGAAACCCTGTTCGGCCGGCGTCTGTACCTGACCGAGATCCATTCGCGCAACCAGGGCTTGCGCGCGGGTGCCGAGCGCGCGGCGATCAATGCGCCGATGCAAGGCACGGCCGCGGACATCATCAAGCGCGCGATGATCGCGGTCGATGCCTGGCTGCAAACATTGGATGGCGCAGCGCGCATGATCATGCAGGTGCACGACGAACTCGTCTTCGAAGTGCGCGAAGGAAGCATCGACGAAATCCGCGCGGGAGTGCGCACGCGCATGGCGGCCGCCGCGGAACTCTCGGTGCCGCTGATCGTCGATATCGGCGTGGGCGAGAATTGGGATGAAGCACACTGATCGTCGCGCAAGCTCTTGAATTCCCGGCCGATGAATGATTTCTGAACCGGCAAGTGTAAGGAAGAGTAAAGCCTTGAACTTCGCGCTTCCCGCTCCATCTAATTTAACAGGTGCACGCAACGGCACCTGGTTCATTCACCTCCCTGAGTGAACCGCGGGGACCGATCCCTCCCCTGATCGGTCTTCGACCCACGCCCCGGAAGCTCCCCCCTAAGCTTCCGGGGTTTTTTTTGCGTATTTTTGCGATCATCGGTGATCGCAAGGATCAAAAGGCGGCCATCCTTGGCCGCGCTTTTCAATCAAGCCAAATACCCACCATCCACCGCAAAGCTCGCGCCGGTGATGTAGCTTGCGCCCGGCGAACACAGGAAAGCGATCATCGGTGCTATTTCCTCGGGTTGCGCGGCGCGGCCGAGCGGAATCGCGCACAGCAGGGGTTTGAGAATTTCCGGATTGCCGGTCAATGCGCTGGCGAATTTCGTATCAGTGAGTCCGGGCAGCACGGCATTTACACGAATGCCGATCGGGGCGAGCTCGCGCGCCCAGCTCTCGGTCATCGACAGGATCGCCGCCTTCGTCATGGAATACGCGCCCTGGCCCGGCGCGGCGCGACGACCGTTGACCGACGCGACGTTGACGATCGCACCACCGTGCGCGCGCATCGCGCGTGCGGCGAGTTGCGTGGTGAGGAAATAACCGCGGATATTGACCTCGACGGTCTTGTCGAACGCCGGCATAGGCATGTCCTGCATGGGCCCGAAATACGGATTCGCCGCCGCGTTGTTGACGAGGATGTCGAGGCGCAAGGTACGTCGTTCCAGCTCCGCGAACAGCGCCTCGATGGATGCGGCCTCACCGATATGCGCCGCGATCGCGATGGCCTTGCCGCCAATCTCCGCGATCTGCACCGCGGCAGCATCACAGGCGCCCTGCCGGCGGCTGGAGACGATCACCTTGGCGCCGCAACGCGCCAGCAATTGCGCGGTCGCAAGGCCAATGCCACGGCTGGCACCGGTAACCAGCGCCGTCTTGCCGCGCAAATCATGAAGGGAGTCGGGTTGCATCGCGGCATTCCTCGCACTGGAATACAATCCCTGCAAGTGTATGCGCGAAAGGACGACAGCGTGAAGGAACAGCGCGTGCTCATCACCGGCGCCGGCAGCGGACTTGGCCGGGCGCTCGCATTCTGTTTCGCCGAGAACGGCTGGCGCGTAGCCTGCGCGGATATCCGCCTCGATCGCGCCCGGGACACGGTGCACCTGATGCGCGAATTCGGCGTCGGCGCCATGGCGCTGAAGGTCGACGTGGGGGACGATTCCTCCGTCGACACCATGCGCGACGAGGTTCTCGCCGCCTGGGATGGCGTCGATGTCGTCATCAACAACGCCGGCGTCGCCAGCGCCGGCAGCATCACGCAGACCTCGCTCGACGACTGGCGTTGGACGCTGAACATCGACCTGATGGGCGTAGTGCGCGGCTGCCATGCGTTCGTGCCCGTGCTGCTCGAACAGGGCAGCGGCCATATCGTCAACATCGCCTCGTTCGCCGGCATCGCGAACGCGCCACGCATGGGCGCGTATTCGGCGGCCAAGGCCGGCGTGATCTCCTTGTCGGAAACCCTGCGCGCGGAACTGGCCGGAAGCCCGGTGAAAGTGTCGGTCGTATGTCCGGCCTTTTTTCAGACGAACCTGATGGATACGGCGCGTGCGCCGGAGACCGACAAGGCAACGGCGAGAAAATTCATGGCCAAGGCCGCGCAGAACGCCGACGAGGTCGCCGCAGTCGTCTTCCGCGATATCCAGCGCGGAACATTCCTGATCCTGCCGACAAAGGGCGAACGCGGGCGCTGGCGCATCAAGCGCTTCGCGCCGGAACTGTTCTTCCGCAAGCTCGTGGCCCTGGCGGGCAAAACCGGAGGCAAGCAATGACCCGGCTGCTGATCTACGGTGCGAACGGCTACACCGGCCGCCTGATCGCGCGCGAAGCCGCGCGGCGTGGACTCGAGCCGCTGCTGGCCGGGCGCAATCGCGACGAAATCGATGCGCTGGCGAAAGAGACGGGACTGTTGCGGCGCGTGTTCGAGCTTTCCAATCCGGTCGAGATCGCGCGCAACCTCGATGGCGTGAGCGTGGTTTTGCATTGCGCCGGACCGTTCTCGAAGACCGCCGCGCCGATGCTCGATGCCTGTCTCAACGCCAACGTGCATTACCTCGACATCACCGGCGAGATCGCCGTGTTCGAGGCGTGCCATCGTGTGCATGCGCGCGCGCAGCACCAGGGCACGGTGGTGCTGCCCGGCTCCGGATTCGATGTGGTACCGACCGATTGTCTCGCCGCGTTGCTCAAGCGGCGGCTGCCGGATGCCGATTCCCTCGTCCTCGCTTTCGAGGCCGGCGGGGGCCCAAGTCCCGGCACCGCGGCGACCAGCGTCGAAGGCATGGCACAGGGCGGTCGTGCGCGCATCGGCGGCGACATCGTGCCGGTGCCGCTGGCCTGGAAGACGCGCGAGTTCCTGCGCGACGGCAAGCCGCGCACGGCGATGACGATTCCGTGGGGCGACGTTTTCACTGCGTTCGTATCGACGGGAATCCCGAACATCGAAACCTACATGGCGGTGCCGCCGAAAACGATTGCTCGCCTGCGCTGGATGCGGCATATCCAACCGCTGCTTGGGTTCGGCCCGGTGCAGAACTTCATGAAACGCCGCGTGCTGGCCGCCACGCCCGGACCGAGCGAACAACGCCGCCGCGAAACCGGCTGCCACGTCTGGGGCGAGGTGCGCAATTCCACCGGCAAACAGGTCGCGCTGGAATTGGAAACGCCAAACGGCTACGAGTTGACCGTGACCGCGTCGCTCGGCATCGCCGAACATCTTCTGGGCAGGACCAGCCCACCGGCCGGCGGCTACTTCACGCCGTCGCAGATGATGGGCGCGGATTACGTTCTCAAATTGCCCGGCGTGCGGCTCATCGAGCCGACAGCGGTTGCGGTAAACGCCTGATTCTGCTCTAATACGCGGCTCGCTGCGGCATCCGTGGCGATTCCCGGCGCTCGCCGGGGCCGTATCCGCCCTGGCCAAGGGCGGCACCGTTCATCATCGAGGAAGGTTCCGATGGCCAAAGTCTGCCAAGTTACCGGCAAGCGCGCACAGTCCGGCAACAATGTGTCGCATGCCAACAACAAAACCCGGCGCCGCTGGCTGCCGAACCTGCACGAGCGCCGCTTCTGGGTGCCGAGTGAAAAGCGCTGGGTAAAACTGCGCGTTTCGTCCCAGGCCCTGCGCACGATCGACAAGAACGGCATCGAAACCGTTCTGGCCGAACTGCGCGGCCGCGGCGAGAAGGTTTAAGGAGCACACACCATGGCATCCAAGCGCGACAAGATCCGCCTCGTGTCCTCGGCCGATACAGGCCATTTCTACACGACCGACAAGAACAAGAAGACCACGACCGACAAGATCGAAATGAGGAAGTACGACCCGGTCGTGCGCAAGCACGTGATCTACAAGGAAGCGAAGATCAAGTAATTTTCGTTTGCCGCAGAAAAGAAAAAGCCCGCCAATGGCGGGCTTTTTTGTTGGGATACGCGGAGCACCTGGACAAAATCGTTACGAGCGACGGCAGATTGTGCGACGTCGGAGCACAGGAACCGGAGCACACACGCAGCTATCGCGCGAGATGCCGAGCGTAGTAGATTTTGTCAGGGGCGAACCGGCACCAGCGCGTAACCGCGCAATCGCACCGAAAACTCCTGCAAGGCGCGGATGCCACTGGCCTCGGCTTCACGACACCATTCCTGCAGGTTCGCCAGCATCGCTTCGCCGCTGCCATTGCCGCGTTCGAGCACGGCAGCAAGGCGCGCGCGGAAGTCGCAAACCTTGGCCAGCAGTGGGCGCTGCTTGACCGCTTCGAGCATGCGCGTCTGCGCGGCACCATCGAGCCAGCGTCCGCCATTGGCCAGAGCCCGCCGCAACGCGCGCGGCAGCGCCTTCACCTTGGCGCCGGCGTGCGCGGCTTCCTCACGCAAGGTCGGCGCGATCACGCCCTTGAAATAATCCGTCATCACCTGAAAGCGGTGGCTGAGCAGGGCCTTGATCGTTTCGGTATCGGGCAGCGGCACGTTCGCGCGCACGTCCAGCGAGGGTGCCACGCGTAGCACGCGAGCAAGGCCGACCGTCTCGAAACCGCGAATCAGCACCCAGCCGATATCGAACTCCCAGCGGCGCAGGGCGAACTTGGACGAACTTGGGAACGCGTGGTGGTTGTTGTGCAGTTCCTCGCCGCCGATGAAGAATCCCCACGGCGTGAGGTTCGTCGCCATGTCGGCAGTTTCAAAATTGCGATAGCCCCACCAGTGGCCGAGGCCGTTGACCACGCCGGCGGCCCAGAACGGAATCCAGATCATCTGCAGCGCGGAAATCGCCAGGCCCCAGACGCCGAACAGGGCGATGTTGATGATGAACATCAGGGTCGGGCCTGCATACGGGTGAGCGGCATAGACGTGGCGCTCGATCCAATCGTCCGGCGTGCCGCGACCGTATTTTTCCATGTCTTCGGATTTGCCCGCCGCGACGCGGTACAAGTCCACGCCCTGCCACAACACGGTATTGATGCCGAACACCTTCGGGCTGTGCGGATCTTCCACGGTCTCGCATTTCGCGTGGTGCTTGCGGTGCACCGCGACCCATTCGCGGGTCACCATGCCGGTGGACAGCCACGACCAGAAGCGGAAGAAGTGTGCGAGCACGGGGTGGAAGTCCACGCCGCGATGCGCCTGGCTGCGATGCAGGTACAAGGTCACCGCGAAGATCGTCAACTGGGTGACGATGAGGAAATACACCAGCTTGACCACCCACGAGGCATTCGATATGCCGTGGATGAGGAAATCGAAAATGAAATCGACCATGAAAAAGTCCTACAGGAGAATTATTTACTATACGTGAGCACACTGAGGCGGGCCAGTGCCGTCGCGGAACGTTAAGTTTCCGTCAGCATGCTCGCCGAAGCGCACCGCAGCCTCTAAACTGCATGCATGAGCGAAGATTCAGCGGACATCTCCCGGCAATTGGTGGAACTGCGCATCGAGCACCGCGATCTCGACGCCGCCATTGCGCGCATGGCCACCGACCGGCAATGCGACGAATTGCAGCTCAAGCGCCTGAAGAAACGCAAACTGATACTCAAGGATGCGATTGCGAGGCTTGAAAGCAAGCTGATTCCGGATTTGGATGCCTAATCCGACTCCGGTTCCTCCGGCTCCGCCAACGCATTGCGCCGCTCGGGCGTGAGTTTGAGGATGCCGTGGCGAATTTCGCGCGACAAGATCACCTTCGCGTCGCGCACGATGTCCTCGAGCGCGGCATCGAATTCCAGGCGAGCGTTGGCATCCGGCCAGATCACACGGCGCTCGCGCAATTTCTGGATAAAGCCGCGGAACAGGGATTTGTCGAAAAATTCCGGTGCGTTCAACTCGTGCAATAGCGACAGACGCTGCGCGGTGAGCGTGCACAGGTTTTCCAGTTCCGCTCCGGTCAGCGTGTTCGGGCCGTTGCGCACCAGCGCCGCGATCGCGATGTAGTAGCGCTCGAAGGCCTGCAGCATGCTGTGCGCGATCGTGCGCAGCTGGAAAGCGCTGTCGCTCTGGCCGGGCTCGCGGGCGAGGAAGCGACCATCGTCCACGTGCGCGAGCAGGCCGCGGCCGACGAAGAATTCGATGATCGCATCCATGCGCTGGGTGAAACCGTCCTCGTCCCAGGGCAGGAACAGTTCGGTCTGGATGAACGGATAGATCATGCGGCCCAGGCGCAGGATCGTCTCGCGCGCAATGCGCCGGTTGTTGAGAAAGCAGCATGCGACCCACGCCGCCGCCGCGATCAGGTGCAGCACGTTGTTGCGGAAGTACGAGAGCAGCACCGCGTTCGGACCCTCGCAGGTCAGCACGTCGCCGAGTGGATGCTGGATGCGACTGATCCAGCCCATGCGCTCGCCGTAGGCGACGATTTCCGCGGGTGCCAGCGACGTCACCGTGACGCGATCCGAATACGGCATTGCCGTGAGCAGCGCCTTGACCAGATCGAGCTGGGCGAGCAGATCCGCCTCGGCCATCGAGTGTTTGGGCGTGGACAGGATCGCGAGCGCGAGCAGGTTCACCGGATTGACGTCGGTGGCGCGGTTGATGTTGACCAGGATCTTCTCGCCGACCTGGTCGAGCAGGCCCTTCAGCCAATCGGGTTTCGCGTCCGCATCGCCGCTGAAGTTGCGCCAATCCGGGCTCGCCGCATCGAGCAGAGGCGTAAGTTCAATGGGCTCGCCGAAATTCAGCGCGACATGGCCGTAATGCTGGCGCAGCACGCCGCGCACGCCGCGGATCAGGTTCCACCAGGATTCTTTCTCCTTGGGTCTGCCTGACAGTTCGCCGATGTAGGACTTACCTTCCATCAATTTTTCGTAGCCGATGTAGACCGGCTGGAACAGCACCGGTCGACGCGGCGCGCGCAGGAACGCGCGCACGGTCATCGACAGCAGGCCAAAGCGCGGCGCCAGCGTGCGCCCGGTGCGCGAGCGTGCGCCCTCGATGAAGTATTCCATCGGCGCACCCTGGTCGATGAGCTGGGCCATGTACTCCTTGAACAGGACGGAGTACAGCGCGTTGCCCTTGAAACTGCGGCGCATGAAGAAAGCGCCGCCGCGGCGCAGCAGCGATCCGAGCACGGGCAGGTTCAGGTTTACGCCCGCGGCGATATGCGGCACCACGAGGCCGGATTGATACAGCTGATACGACAGCAGCAGGTAATCCGCATGACTGCGATGGCAGGGCACGTAGACGACTTCGTGGCCGGTCGCCGCGGCACGCGCCTTGTCGTAATGGTGCACGGCGATGCCGTCGTACAGCTTGTTCCAGAAGCTCGTCAGCAGGAACGACACCGAACGCACCACCGTGTGCGAATAGTCGGCGGCGATTTCCCAGGCCGCATCGCGCGCGCGCTTGCGCGCCTGGTCGATGGATACACCGTCCTTGTTCGCCGCCGCCTCGATCGCCGCGCGTACCGGCTCGGTGTTGAGCAAGGCATCGACGACCATGCGCCGGTGCGACAGGTCCGGGCCGATGACCTGCGCGCGCACGCGCCGGAAATGTGCGCGCAACACGCGCGAAATTTTGCGCTGCGTGCGTTCTGCCGGAACCTCGCGCTCGGCGTCGAGAGTCTCGCGCACGTGCACGGGCGGCGCGAACTGGACGATGGTGTCGCGGCCATTGAGCAGCAGCGCAAGCAGGCGCCGGAAGCGGCCGACAACGACCCAGTTTTCAGAGAACAGCACGCGGAACCAGCCGCTCTGGCGGTCCGGCGCACGGCCGACGAAGATCGACACCGGTACGAGTTGTGCATCCAGATCCGGATGCGCACGCAGCGTTTGAAGTAGTTCTGCCAGCGTCTGCGAATGCCGGCGCGGTCGGGCGCGGCGATACAGCCAACCCTCGCGCCGTGCCAACGCGAACATCGAGCGTGGGCGGCGCAGGGGTCCGAGTTGCAGGGGTTGCAACGGCTCGGGCAGGCCGGCCTCGCGGCAGGCCTGCTCCAGGATCAGCGTATCGGAAAGCCCGTAGCGCTCGGTGACGTAAATGACGGTCTTGCCGGCGCCGATCTGTGCGCGAACGTCCTCGGGTTCGCGCCGGATCGCCAGCCACGGTTCGACCACGCGGCCGAGCGCGCGCAGCCACCAGGCGGCGCGCGGCGGGCTGGAAGGGGATGAAGTGACCGGCGCGGGAGCATCCATGCCGCCATTGTACGGGACGGGGTCGTTCAGAAAGCATATGGCCCGCTTGCGCGGGCCATGGGCAATGCGTTCGAAAAGCCCGACTACTTGCCGGTTTCGGCCGGCGCCGGCTCGGCCGCTGCCGCCGGCTTCGCACCAGCCGCGGCGATTTCCGCCTGATGCTTGTGCCACTGGTCGATGGCGTGCTTGCCGTACCAGCGGCCGTCGACCTTGACCATTTCCGCTTCGGTGCTGAACGGCTTGTCGAAAGCGGTATAGGTCACCTTGACCGTGGCGGCGTCGCCGTTGGCCGCGGCCGGCTCGAGCTTCACCGAATCCAGCGTCTTGTCGATGTTCAAACCGTATACGGCAAGCACCGCCTTGACGCCGCCGAGCACGATGCCGGCCTTCTGCATGGCCTGCTCGTAGCTGAGAGCGCGCGCCTCGTCGGCAGTCCTCAGGTTCACCGCACGCGCCGTCTTGCAAATCTGCGCGATGGCCGCCTTGACCAGGGCAGGATCCGTGAACTTGGTGGTCTGCGCCCATTGCGCGGTCGCGTCGAGCAGGTCTTCGGCCTGCTTTTTCTGTGCTTCGGAAAGATCCTTGTTCTGCGCGATTGCGCTCTTGGCGAAGCCCTGGCCCATCGCGATCATCATCGGCATCTGCTGCGCGGACTGCTTGTCGAACTCGGCCAGCTTGGGCTGGATCTGCGCATACATTTTCGCTTCGGCATCCGGCGCGGTGAGGGTGGCCATCTTCTCGGCGAATTCCTTGCGATCCTCGTCCGAGATCGGCTCGGCGTTCATGTCCTTGTTCCAGTCGGCCTTGAGCTTGACCGCTTCGGCTGCCGGCAGCGCATTGTCGATCAACGCGGCTATGTTGTTGTCGCGCAGTGCCTTGATCGAGGCGGCGATGGCGGCATCGGGCGTGGCCGGAACTGCGACCGCGGCGGGCGTCGCCGGGCTGGAAGCGTTCTGTTGCTGACTGCAACCGAAACCGACGACCGCAAGCGCGGCGACGAGGGCGAAACGGGCGAACGTGGACATGACTGATCCCCAGGATGTGGTGCGGGATGGCGACTGTAGTGAGCGCGCGGGCACAAGGCAAGCGCGCACCTGTCGTCGGTCAGCGGGCGTTCAATTCTCGTGCAGCGCCGCGTGCTTGGCCGCGCGCGTGTCGGCGCGCAGTGTCTTGTCCGGATTGTGCTTGGTGAGCGCCGATTCCCAGGATCCGTACACCGGGTTCGGCAGGGCGAACCAGCGCTCGCCGAACCAGTCGCGGTATGGCGCGATACGTTCGGCGCGGGCGGCGTTGCCGGCATCGGCGCCGTCGACGAAATCGCCGAGCTGGTCGCCGAACATCGCCACGATCCGGTACTTCACGGCGACGAGCCGACGCCGGCAGCCCTTGTCGGCGGACGACGCCGGCACGCAGCCGGGCGTCTCCACGCCACGGTTGAGCACGCTGCTGGCAGTCAACGGAAAACCATCCGCAGCGAGATTGGCACGTGTGGAATCGGTTTGCAGCGCATCGCGGTTGCTGATGTAAATCATGGTCACGCCATGCGCCGCGGCGAATTTCGCGTATTCGAGAGCGCCGGGCAGCGGTCGCGCGGAAGCCTGCCGCACCCAGGCGTTCCAGGCGTGCGCGTCGAACGTCGCGTTGTCGCGGATCATGCGCGCCTCGAATGGCGAGTTGTCGAGCACGGTTTCATCGATGTCGACGATCACGGCCGGCGGCAGCTTCGCCGCCCCGTTACTGCGCTCGCCACTGGGCAGCGCGTCCCATTGCTGATCGGCCAGCGCGGCGAGGAGCTTGCCTTCGGCCATCTTGTAGATTTCGGCGTAGACGAGGTCGTGCTCGATGCTGGTCTGCATCCAGGCCGTAGCGTTGAGCAGATCGTTGCCGGCGTATTTCGAGGCGGCGGATGCGTCCGCATACATGGCCGGTTTTTGCGGTGGCGCGCTGGCGCAGGCGGCGAGCAGCGTAGCGCACAGCAAGGGAATGAAGCGACGCATCATCATGGCAAGTCTCCGGGGCGGGCAATGGTACCCCGCGTTTGTTGTCCTCATGTTACTCGCGCAGCGGCGCCTTACTGCGCAAACATCTGCGCCAGCCGCGCGATGTGCGCGGCGGCGGTCTCGCGTTTCACTTCGGCGTCCTGCTCGGCGTCGCGTCCATCCCAGTGCAGGTCGGCCTGCGGCAGTTCGGCGAGGAACCGGCTCGGCTCGTTGGCGATGACTTCGCCGTAGCGGCGCGAACGTTCCGCCCAGGCCAGGCACAGGCGTTCCCTAGCGCGCGTGATGCCGACGTAGAACAGGCGGCGTTCCTCGTCAAGGCGGCCTTCGTCGAGGCTTGCCGCGTGCGGCAGCGTGCCCTGCTCGACGCCGATCAGGTAGACGCAGCGGAATTCCAGGCCTTTGGCCGAATGCAGCGTCATCAGGCGCACCGCATTGCCGGATTCGTCGCGGTCGGCATTCGTGAGCAGGGCAAGCTGCGCGGCCAGGTCGCCGGCACGGCCGCCGTTCCTGCCCATCGCGCGGAACCACTCGCTAAGTTCGGCGATGTTTTCCAGTCGCCGCGCGCGCAGGGACTCTTCCTTCGTTTCCGCGCGAAGATGCGCCTCGTAACCGGTGCGGCGCACGATTTCCCCGACCAGGTCGGCGGCGGACGATTTGCGCATCGTCGCGGTCAGCTCGTCGATCAACGCGGCGAAACCGGCCAGCGCAGCGGCCGGGCGCGGTGCGAGTTGCTTGAGCGCCGCGTCGCTGTGCGTTGCGTGCAGCATGGCCACGTGCCGTGATTGGGCGAGTTCGCCCAACTTTTCCAGCGTGGTCGCGCCGATCTCGCGGCGCGGCACGTTGGCCACGCGCAGGAATGCCGCATCGTCGTCGGGATTGACCAGCAGGCGCAGGTAGGCGAGCACGTCCTTGACCTCGGCGCGCTCGAAGAACGCGGTGCCGCCGGTGAGCTGATACGGCACGCGCAGGGCGCGCAGCGCCTTCTCGACGGGTCGCGATTGGTGATTGCCGCGGTACAGCACGGCGAACTCGTTCCACGGCGCCTTCGTCAACTGCTGTTGATGCGCGATGTCGGCGGCGATGCGCTCGGCCTCGTGCTCGTCGTCGCGGCAGGCCAGCACGCGGATCGGCGCGCCCTCGCGGTGTTCGCTCCACAAGCGTTTTTCATGGACGTGCGGATTGTGCGCGATCAGCGCATTCGCCGCGCGCAGGATGCGTCCGCTGCAGCGGTAGTTCTGTTCGAGCTTGATCACCTTCAGTGCCGGCCAGTCGCGCGCTAGCTCGTCGAGATTGCCGGGATTCGCGCCGCGCCAGGCATAGATTGACTGATCGTCGTCGCCCACGCAGGTGAACGCACCGCGTTCGCCGGCAAGCAACTTCAGCAGGCGATACTGCGCCAGATTCGTATCCTGATACTCATCCACCAGCAGGTAGCGCAGTCGTTCCTGCCACGCGGCGCACGTTTCGTCGTCCGAATCCAGCAGTTGCAGCGGCAGGCGGATGAGGTCGTCAAAGTCGACCGCGTTGAACGCCGTCAATCGCTTTTGATAGCGCGCATAGACGTCCGCCGCTTCGCGCTCGCGCGCGCTGCGCGCAGACTGCGCCGCCTGTTCCGGCGCCAATCCCGAACTCTTGGCGTTCGAGATCAGGCTGCGCAGCGCGAACAAGGCGTCGGGTTTCGCGCCCGCAGGCGCCAGATCCTTCACGATGGCGGCGCTGTCGTCGGCATCGAGCACGGAAAATCCGCGCCTGAGTCCGAGTTTCGCGTGTTCGATTTGGGCGAACTTCAAGCCCAGCGCGTGGAACGTCGCGACGGTGAGTTCTTCCGCCGCGGCACCTTTCACGAGCTTGCTCACGCGCTCGCGCATCTCACGCGCCGCCTTGTTCGTGAACGTGATCGCGGCGATCTTGCCCGGCGCCAGGTTCTTGCGCGCGACCAGGTGCGCGACCTTCTCGGCGATCACGCGCGTCTTGCCGGAACCGGCGCCGGCGAGCACGAGCAAGGGGCCGCCGGTGTACTCGACGGCAGCGCGTTGTTGCGGATTCAGGCTCATCGGCGCGCAGGTGAAACGGGCGCGCATTGTAACCGCTGCGACTTCAGTCGATGCAGGCGATATCACCGTCGACGCGGCCGTCGTCACGGATGGTGAGGTGCGGCAGGCCGAGTTCGCGCAGGTAGGCCCCGCCGCGATCGGTGCCCATCAGCATCGCCAACGTCGCTGCCGCGCCGGCCACGAGGCAACTGCCGGCGACGACGCTGACGCTGGCGAAACCCTGCACCGGCTCGCCGCTGCGCGGGTCGACGATGTGCGAATAGCGACGGCCATCGACGATCAGTGCGCGTTCGTAGTCGCCGCTGGTGGCGAGCCCGCCATCGGGCAATTCGATGCGCGCCGCCGCGCGCCCGGACGCACGCGGCGCCTTGATGCCGGCGACCCAGGACGAGCCGTCGCGATGCGGGCCGATCAGCGCCAGGTCGCCGCCGAGGTCGACCACGCCGGAATCGGCACCCATGTCGCGGCACAGTTTGGCGCAGCGGTCCGCTGCGTATTCCTTGACGATACCGCCCAAGTCCAAACGCATGTCGGGCATGCCCAAGCACAGGAACGGACGCCGCCATTCCACGCGATCCCAACCGGTGGCCGCGAGTGCCGCGGCGACTTCAGTCTTGT